>JANXAM010000004.1:0-5149 GCA_025062155.1 Gloeomargarita sp. SKYB120
TAAGTTACAGGTGAGTCCAATCGAAAATCTGCAATCCTTGGTCAATGAAACTATCCGTAGCTTATGTCAAGTTTTGTATATCACGCAACGGGGGCCAGACACTCACTCATCCCTACTACTAAGCGGGATTTACCCTTATCGGTAGCCCCTGGTAGAGACGGAATTCCAGTCATCAACGAGTTGCAATTACATTTAAACTGATCAACGTATCCAAAATACGCATGGAGCTGCAATCAGGAAACAAGTGAAACTCACTGACTTGCTCATAACTGCTGAACCCAGCTTCTGTTAGATACATCCCCAAAATATCTACATCGAAACCCGCTTTATGCACATCATATTCATCCACCTGGCCGCCAAAAATGATGCGCATTAGATGGAAGCGTTCCTCTGGCAATAGATTGGGGTTGCTATACAGCCAGCACAACACGCGCAAATCCGGCACGCTAATGAGCAATTTCCCGCCTGGTTTCAAAACCCGTCGCCACTCTTGGAGTACCCGCAACAGTTCGTTATTCAACCCGTAGTGAAAATGTTCTAGCACGTGACTGGCATAAATCACGTCTACCGACTCATCGGCAAACATGCTTAAGTCAGCGGCATCCGTCACATAGTCCACTTCTGGACGCGGCTGGATGTCCACAATTTTCCAGTCCGGATGAGGATGCCTACCGCCAATGTGCAGTCGAAGCGTCACACATCACCCCAGGCAACTAGCGTATTATTTTGCATTAAGGTTTGGGCCTGCGTAACGACTGGCCCCGGTAACGGCACATAGCCCAACTCAGGGCCATATTTTTGCCCCTCTACTAAGGCCCATTGGATGAACTTGCGCAGGGTTTCGCCCTTTCTCTTGTCGTCATATTTCTGGTAGATCAAGAACCAGGAATAACTCACGATGGGATAGGCTTCAGGGCTGGTCGGGTCATCCACAAATCCCCGCAACCGGTTATCCAACACTACATCGGCAATTCCCTTCTCGACAGAATTTTGGGTTGGCAGTAAAAATTTACCACTTTTGTTTTCCAAAGCGGCGGTAGCTAGTTTTAACTGTTTGGCGTAGGCATATTCCACATAGCCAATCACCCCTTGTCCGTGTTGGATTTGGGCACTGATCCCGGCATTGTCCTTGATCCCTGTCCCCACCGGCCAGTTGACCGTTAAGCCGGTTCCCACCCGGTTTTTCCAGAGGGGGTCAATTGCGCTCAAATGACGGGTAAAAACAGCAGTTGTGCCACTACCGTCCGAACGATAAACGACCGTAATAGGCAAATCAGGCAAGGTAATTTCTGGATTCAATGCCGCAATCTCGGGGTGATTCCAGCGGGTAATTTTCCCCAGGAAAATCGCCGGCAGCACTTCCCGCGACAGTTTCAGTCCGGTGGGTACGCCCGGCACGTTGTACACCACCGCCACGCTCCCAGCGGTCATCGGCACAAACAGCGCCCCCCGTTTGACCTGAGCAGCTTCCGCATCGGTCATAGCCACATCGCTACCGGCAAAGTCCACCGTCTCGGTCAAAAACTGTTGAATACCGGCGGCGCTCCCAATCGGTTGATACGAAATCTGTACTTCTGGGTAGATCTTTTGGTACTCGCTAAACCATTTCAAGTACAGGAAGGATGGGAACGTAGCTCCGGCCCCATTGAGATAAACCGGCTGACTTGGTGTGGGCTCTACAGGTACCGATTGACAGGCAACGGCTCCCAGACCGGTCGCAAGTGTGAGATAGAGATACCGACGCCGACGCATACCCAACCCACCACGACAGACTTCGCTCTTGATAATACCCCAAAATACCAACGACAGAGGATTAAGGAACGGTTAATAGGCGTTATTTCGCTTCCTGCCAATTTCGGCCCGCGTGGATGTCCACTTCTAGGGGCACCGATAAAGGCATGGCTTGCGCCATAATGTCTCGGATTTGGGATTGGAGTTGGGGCCATTCATCTGGGGGCATTTCAAATACTAATTCGTCGTGGACTTGTAACAGTAAATGCGCTTGGTAATTTTTCAGCAATTCATGGATGCGAATCATGGCGATTTTGATAATATCGGCGCTGGAGCCTTGAATGGGAGCGTTGGCAGCGGCTCGCAATAGACCAGCATCGACAGCATTGATGCGTTTTTGCACCATTGCCCAGTCGCTTTCGGTGAGCGTTTTTCCCCGCAACTGTTGCAACAAGGGACTGGTAAATCGGAAGTAGCGCCGTCGTCCGGTAATGGTTTCTACATAGCCCTGGGTAATTGCTTGTTTTTCCGTATTGCGTAAGTAATCAAAGACAGCCGGATAGCGCTGGTTAAACCGTTCAATAAATTCTTTGGCTTCCGCAAAGGAAACGCCCGCTTCCCGCATAAAGCGCTGGGGTCCCATGCCATAAACGATGCCATAGTTAATGATTTTGGCCAGGCGCCGGTCTTCAGGGGTAATCTCGTCTTTTTCTAGGAGCAATTGCGCGGTCAAGCGGTGAATGTCCTCACCCCGTTGAAAGGCGGCAATCAACACTGGCTCCTGACTCAGATGGGCCAAGATACGCAATTCAATTTGGGAGTAGTCAGCGCTGACCAGCAGCCAACCCGGTTGGGGAATAAAGGCGCGGCGAATTTGACGGCCAATTTCTGTGCGCACCGGAATATTTTGCAGGTTGGGGTTTGACGACGATAACCGTCCTGTTGCTGTGATGGTTTGGTTGAAATCGGTGTGGACCCGGCCCGTATCCTGGCGACAGAGTTGGGCGAGCGCATCCACATAAGTGGATTTCAATTTCGCCAGCGTCCGGTGCTCCAGGATGCAATCAATCACTGGATGTTCATCGCGTAATTTTTCCAGCGTCGCCGCATCAGTGGCATAACCGGCCTGGGTTTTCTTCGCTTTTTTCTTGTTCAGTCCCAGGGTCTCGAACAAGAGCGTGCTTAGCTGTTTGGGAGAGTTCAAGTTAAATTCTTGACCCACCAGCTCATGCGCCCGTTTTTCAACCGCTTGTAATTGCCGGTCGAACTCCTGGGAAAGCTGTTGCAAAACCTGTAAATCCAGGGCAATCCCTTGATATTCCATCGCTGCGAGCACCGGTTCCAACGGCAATTCAATTTCTCGAAACACACGATACAAACTGGGAATTTGTTTTAGCTCGTGTTCAAGAATGGGCGCCAGTCGAAAGGTGAGATACACATCCATGCCGCAATAGTTGGCCACGGTACTGATGGGTAAATCGGCCATCGTCTGGTTTTTAGCCACCACATCTTGATAGGACTGGGCATATAAACCTAGATATTTGGCTCCCAAATCGGCGAGTTTGTGGTTGCCTTCGGGGTCGAGAACGTAGCTAGCCAGCAGTGTGTCGAACACCACCCCCCGCAATTCAATCCCCTGGACTCGCAAGACATTACGGTCAAATTTGGTATTTTGAAAAACCTTGGGATGGACTTCACTTTCGAGAATGGGTTTGAGATGGTGTAAAACCAAGGCTTTATCGAGCTGTTCCCCCTGATGATGCCCGACCGGAATATAGGCCACTTGGTTCTCCGCCCAGCAACAGCCAATCCCCACCAGTTCGGCATCACGGGGGTCTAGGGCGGTGGTTTCGGTGTCCCAGGCGACAGGCGTTTGGGTGCATTGGTGGAGCGTCTGGACCAAGTTTTTTAATTCGGTTTCACTCCGAATAATTTGCACCTCAAAGGGGGGCGTCCAGGGCTGGTGTTGGTGTTGAGCTGTTTCTTCCGCCGAAAAAAAGTCCAATTCTTCTTGTTGAGTGCCCCCCAGTTGCCGGTAGAGTTGGTCAATTTGCCGCTGAAACGATTGCATTTCCAGCTCCTCCAGCAAGGGCATCACCTCTAAAATATCAAACCCTACCAGTTGACAGTCTTCCCAGGTAATATCTAGGGGGACGTCCTGGTGAATCGTTGCCATAAAACGCGAATGATAGGCCGCATCTTTGCCCTCAATGAGTTTTTGCTGCTGGGCTTTGGGAAGTTCGTCCAAATGGGCATACAAATCATCTAAATCGCGATATTTCTGTAATAAACTCACTGCTGTTTTCGCCCCAATGCCTCGCACACCGGGAATGTTGTCGGAACTATCGCCACACAGGGCTTTGTAATCAATCACTTGCGCTGGTTGAATCCCTAATTTTTCCACCACGCGGTCAGGGTCGTATTCAATCGGCGGGCCGTTTTGCTGGGATAAATGCAACACATGAATCCGGTCATTGACCAACTGGAATAAATCCTGGTCGCCGGACAGAATTTTCACTTCAAACCCGTCCTGTTCAGCCCGTTTGGCGAGCGTGCCTAGCACGTCATCGGCTTCGTACCCAGGCGCCATCACCACCGGAATCTGCAAGGCCCGCAACAAGCGCTGTAGATTTTCCACGTCGGGATGAAAATCGTCCGGGGTTTCAGCGCGACCTTCCTTGTAGCGGGCATCGGCGACATGACGAAACGTGGGCGTCCCCAAATCAAACGCCACCGCTAGATGGGTAAAGGATTGCCGGTTCAAGACTTCTAACAGCGCCTTCAAAAACCCGTAGGTGACGCTGGTGGGAATGCCCGTGGTGGTGCGCAACCCCCCTTCCCGTCCCTTGGCAAACGCATAATACGACCGAAACGCCAGGGAATGGCCATCCACCAGCAACAAACGGGGGGCATTCATGATGGGGCGGGCAACCCATTTTGTTGAATCAATTCTATCGCCCGCTTCACTTTCTCTGGAAATACCACCACCAAGCTCCCGGGCGTGGCTTTGCCCAAGGCGGTGCGAATGGCGGTGGTTTCATCCAGGATAATTTCCCAGCGACAGGTGGTCCCGGCTTGCATTAACCCCCGGCGGATCAATTCGGCAACTTCCCCCGGCGCCCGACCCCGCAAGTCGTCATCTTCCTTAATAATCACCCAATCAAACACCCGCCCGGCAATTTCCCCCAACTGCATTAAGTCCTCATCCCGCCGGTCGCCTGGCCCACCAATGACGCCAATGCGCAATCCCTCTTGCCACGACCGCACAAAATCCGCCACTGCGGCGTATCCATGGGGGTTGTGGGCATAGTCCACCAAAGCGTGAAACGACCCCACCGGCATCAAGTTCATCCGCCCCGGCGTCTGGCTCGTGGAAGCGCTGAATGTCCGCAAGCCCTGGCGAATTTGCGCTAACGTC
>JANXAM010000004.1:5159-135717 GCA_025062155.1 Gloeomargarita sp. SKYB120
GTCACCCCCTGGGCATAGGCCGCCAACACCGCCGCCAGCACATTGGCAATCATAAACGGCACCCGCCCACCCAAGGTCAAAGGCACGTCCGCCGCCCGCAGAATTCGCAGCGTCCATTCCCCCTGGTAAAGCCACAACTCGCCCTGGTCATAGACCGCCGCCAAACCTCCCCGTCGCCGGTGGGCTTGAATGCGGGGATGGTCCGCCTGGAGCGAAAAGTAGGCCACTCGACCCTTGACCCGCTCGGCCATCGCCGCCACCCGCTCGTCCTCGGCGTTCAATACCGCTACACCGCCCGGGCGCACTACCTCCGCCACCACGCTTTTGACCTTGGCCATGTCGTCCAGGGTGTCAATGTCGTAGCTCCCCAGGTGGTCCGCCGCCACGTTCAACACCACGCCGACATCGCACTCGCGAAACGCCAGGCCTGAGCGCAAAATCCCGCCCCGCGCGCACTCCAGCACCGCAATCTCCACCAGCGGGTCGTTGAGAATCAAGCGAGCGCTCTGGGGTCCCGTGTTGTCCCCTGGCTCCACCAGGTAATCCCCCACATACGTCCCATCGGTGGTGGTAAATCCCACGACCTTTCCCGTCTGTTTGAACAAGTGAGCTGTCAGGCGTGTCGTGGTCGTTTTGCCGTTGGTACCGGTGATGGCAATGATGGGAATGCGACAGGGACGCCCCGGCGGAAAGAGCGCATCCACCACTGGCGCCGCCACATTGCGGGCGAGTCCTTCGCTCGGGCGGTAGTGCATCCGAAACCCCGGCGCGGCGTTGACTTCTACCACCACTCCGTCTGTCTGGCGCAGGGGCCGGGTAATGTCGGTCGTCACCACGTCAATCCCAGCGATATCGAGTCCGACTGCTGCCGCTGCCCGCACCGCCAGCCAGGCATTTTCCGGGTGAATGTCATCCGTCCGGTCCACCGCCGTACCCCCGGTGCTGAGATTGGCCGTGCGTTTCAAATAGGCGATTTCCCCCGGCGCTAATACCGTCTGGGCGTGGTATCCCTGCTGGGCCAGAATTTGCTCAGTGGTCTCATCCCAGTTGATGCGCGTTAAGACATTGTCATGGCCTTCTCCCCGCCGCGGGTCGCGATTGACCTGAGCCACCAACTCACGAATGGTATGCACCCCGTCTCCGACCACGTGGGCCGGCACCCGTTGCGCCACCGCCACCACCTGGCCGTTAATCACCAAAATGCGATGGTCGTGGCCCTGGTGAAAGCGCTCGACGATCACCCGTCCCGCCCGCGACTCCGCCATGGCCAGGTCGTAGGCTGCCAGCGCCTCCTCAAAGGTGCGAATGTCCAGGGTGATCCCCCGCCCGTGATTGCCGTCTAAGGGTTTGAGCACCACCGGATACCCACCGACTTCGTGAATGGCATCCGCCAGCTCCCGCTCGCGCCGGATCACGGTTCCCTTGGGTACGGGGATCCCCGCCTCCTGGAGCATTTGCTTGGTGCCTTCTTTGTCACCGGCCAGCTCCACCCCGAGAATGCTGGTGCAGTCCGTCTGGGTGGCCTGAATCCGCCGCTGGTAGCAGCCGTAACCGAATTGAATAATCCCCCGCGCCCGCTCTTGCCAGGGAATCCCTCGCGCTTCACACTCTCGCACAATCGCTTCGGTACTCGGTCCCAGCGCTGCTTCCGCCCGGATTTGTCGCAGTTCCCCCACATCTTCAATCAGCTCTTCTAGGGGGTAGTCCTGCTCCTGGGCCAGGGTATGCACAATCCGCACCGCTGCTCGACCCGCAACCCGTCCCGCCGCTGGGTGTTCGTACTCAAACACCACCTGGGCTACCCCCGGCGTGCTCGTCCAGCGGGTGCGACTAAAGCTCACATTCATCCCGGCAATGTACTGCAGCTCCAGGGCCGTATGTTCCACCACGTGGGCTAAGGATGTGCCGTGCTGCACCTCTTGCAAAAAACCACCCCAGCGATGGGCCACGCAGTAGTGTTCCGCCAGCCCAGGGAGCAAGCGCGTCAACCGCTCATAAAACCCGGGAATGTCCGTCGTGCGCACCTCCGCCCACCGGCCCAGGTCCAACCGCAACACGATGAGTTGGGTGCGTTCAATGCTCCAGTAGTTAGGGCCGTTCAACGTCAGGATGCGCAGGATGTCCACGGCTCTTTCCTCACACGGGACAGTGCTGGTAAACGGGGGGTAACACCTTGCGCCGCTGGTAGTCGAACCGGTCGCCCCGCCGCAACAGATGCACCCGCAAGTTGTGAATGCTCACCGGCGTCCGGCTGTGGGGATAGGGTTCACAAAACGACGACGCCTCGCCCGCATCCAGAATCATCACCGTCCCACGTCCGACCACCAGCAATTCACCCGACGGTTCAAACACAGCGCACGTGTCCTCGTCCACACCCACGCCTAGACATTCGGGGTGCATCACGACCGCACTGAACAGTCGCGCCACCCGGTTGCGGTTGTGGAAATGCTGGTCCACGATCACGTCCGGTAAAAAGCCCAGTCCGTTGGCCATGTTGACCAGCGCCGGATGGGGCGATTCGCCGTTGCCGCCACCGGCAATCATGTGGTAACCCATGGCCGCTGCTCCTGCACTGGTACCTGCCAGCGTTAAACGCCCCCGCTCCCGATAATAATGTAACGCCTCTAGCAATGCCGAATCCGCCAGCAGCGTCGCCAAGCGCAACTGGTCGCCTCCGGTTAAGAAAATGCCCGTGAAATCCTGCAAGCGTTCATGCCAGCGGGGGTCTTCGCTCTGTTCCCGCTCCCGCACATCCAGCACCTGCACCCAGCGAGACCCCATGTTTTCAAACAAGCGCTGGTACAAACTACCGATGACCGCCGGTTCCCCCGAAGCTGAAGGGATAATTCCAATCCGTGCGTGGTATCCCCCTGCGCGCTTCCAGAACGTTTGGAGAATTTCCAATTGATTTACCTTGTCCTCTGCACCACCAATGACCAACGTCGGGGCTTGATCCATCGTGTTGTCGCTTGCTTACCGAAACTTAATCTTCAGTTAATCATAGCGGTTCCCCTAAATGGTGTTCCAGGATGCAATTTCTTCATCGACACGCCCGTAGCAAGCCATGCCAACGCCGCTCAACCAGGCCCACAGTTGGTCGCCCCAGGAAAAGTGCCACCACTCCTCGGGATGTCGCACAAACCCCGCCTGCGTCATCACCTGCTGCAACAACCGGCGGTGGCGCCCGTACAGACTGTCCGGCGGGTAGTAATCCGGGTGCGAACGGGGCGACAGTTCATCAATGGGTGACCCCATCGCCACCGGCTGGCCCTGCCCATCAAGCAACGTCACATCCACAGCGGCACCAGTGCTATGGGGGGGTGGCGTCAACGGGTCCTCGCTAGGCACGGCCCATACCTGGTACACCTGCGCCCATAACTTGGCGGCGGGTTGGTCGGGATATTGGCGGGCCAATTGCGCGTAGGTATAGTCCACCATAAACGCCTGCACCCGGTTAGGCCGGTAGCCATCGTAGATTTGCAAGCGCCAGCCCGGTTGAAGTGTTTGTAAATAGTCTTGCGCTTGTAATAATTTCTCCACCACGCGCCGGCGCAACCAAAAAGGCGATACCGCACCGTAGGGCGCTCCCAGGACAACGTAGGGATGGGGGTGAATGAGAGCCAGGCGTTCGGCGGGAATGGGAACCAGGGGTTCACCGCACTCTTGAATTGGCAAGTAACGATAGGGTTTCACAGCCCGAGAAACGTCACCATCTGTTGCCAGATCAGGTCCAGGCTCCGGTGCAAGGTGTGGTCGTCGTCCACCGGCACTAACGTCACCCAGGCGCGGGTACGGGCGTAATCTTCGCTCACTGCCAAGGGCACCACGTCATCCTGGCGGCCATGCACGATCAGCGTGGGCACCGGGCGTTGCAATTGGCTTTCATCATACATCTGCAAATCTGGCAAAAACCCGTAGTGCAACGGCAATTCTTTACCTTCGCCGTAGTGATAAACGGGGAGCGTCCCCTGGGTGCGCCATTGCTCCAACTGCTCGGGCGTCAATCGCTGGAGCCAGTACTCCGCCATGCGAAACGCCGGCGCCAGTAACACCAAATGACTCACCTGCGGGTGTTGTTCCGCCACAAAGACCGCCGTTAGCCCCCCAAAGCTAGAACCAATCAGTACCGTGGGTTCCGGGGTTAATACCTCCGCAACTCGCTGAATTTGGCGCGTCAGAGTCAGGTGGGTAAAATCCCCCTGGTTCAAATCGGGCACGGCAATCGGGATGCCGACCTGGGCCAGTTGTTTTTGCAGATACTGAGCTTTCCCGGAGCGAGGACTTGACCCAAAGCCGTGGATGTAGATAGCGCGGCTCGGTTTCATGGTGCAGGCACCGTTTCCACCAGGCGTTCGAGAGTCGGTAATGTTACCGTCGGCTGGCGTTGGTACCGCACCATGGTCGTCGTCAAATTTTCCTCAAACCCTAGCCGTTCATAGAACCCCTGTTGGCTGCTGGTCATCAGATACACCCGTTCCACCGACCGGATACTCGGGTGGGCCAACAGCGTTTCCACCAATTGACGACCCAAACCCCGGCCCCGGTACTCCGGATGAATCACCACATCCCACAACACCGCCCGGTACACCCAGTCCGATGTCGCCCGCCCAAACCCGATGAGCCGTTCCCCATCCCAAACCGTCACCACCGGTTCGCTATGGTCCACCGCCGTCTGCAAGTCCTCCAGCGTTCGGTTCACCGCCCAAAACGCCCCGATATTCAGCAGATGTTGCAGTTGCACCAGGTCCACCTTTTGCCGGTCGGTGCTCACAGTAATGGTCATTGTTGGATCAATCCAGGGACCAACCTGTATGAGCATAGCAAAAATTGCGGTCTTCTCACTCCGTTGGCGAGCGGCGACTGGTTATAGCTTGATACTTTTTGACCCCAACATTTAGATTCATTTCAACTTTCGCCCTGGGGCAGCATGAACGGGGGAATCTCTAGCGTGGGGTCCAGCAGCAATGCCCGGCGAATATCCCCGATGGCTCCCCGTTTATCCCGCAGTTGGTAGCGCAGCAAGCCGCGCCGGTAATAGGCCGGGGCAAAGTTGGGGTCTAAGCGCAATGCTTGGTTGTAGTCAGCAATGGCTCCCTGCCAGTCCCCTTTTTCCGCCTTGGTGTTGCCCACCGCATAAAAATCCGCCGCATCCTGGTGCGTGGGGTTCAACGCCGTGCCGTGGATGTAGGCAAAATTGGGGTTCAGTCGCAGCGCCTGGTTATAGTCCTGCACTGCTTCCCCATACTGGCCCATCCGTCGCCGCGCAATACTGCGGTTGTAGTAGGCATCGGCCAAATTCGGTTGTAGCTCAATCGCCCGTGTGTAGTCAGCAATCGCGCCTTCCCGGTCGCCCAGCCGGTAGCGCGTCAATCCCCGCTGGTAGTAGATGTCAGCCCGTTGGGGCAACAGTTGCAACGCCTGCTGGTAATCCTCCAACGCGCCCCGGTTATCGCCCTGTTCAAACCGCAGCCACCCCCGCCGGAAGTACGCCTCGCCGCACTGGGGGTCCATCCGCAGCGCTTGGTTGAGTTGGGTCAATGCCTCCTGGTACTGTCCGTCGCGAATGCACGCCAGCGCCTTTTGGACGTACTGGGCCGCAACGGTCGCCACTTGGGGACGCAGGGGAGCAGTCGGTCGGGGTTCAGGTTGCACCCGGTTGAAGTCTTCCATTGCTCCCCGCCGGTCGCCCACCATGGCGCGCGCTTCCCCCCGGTGGTAGTACACCTGCGTCAAACGCGGGTCCAGCAGCAAAGCCCGGTCATAGTCGGCAATCGCTCCCAGCAAATCCCCTACAGCTTGGCGCGCCAACCCTCGCCGGAAGTACGCCTCAGCAAAATCCGGTTTCACCCGCAAGCACTGGTTGTAAGCTTCAATGGCCGCCGTCCAGTTTTTTAGCTCGGCTTGGGCCAACCCCTGCTGATAGAACCGCTGGGCGCTATTGTGGGCTACCGCTTGGGCGGTCCCGTGGATGTGCGTGTAATTGGGGTTTAGTTTGAGCGCCTGGGTATGGTCCGCCACTGCGCCCTGGTAATCCCCTTCCCGGCGTCGCGCGATACTGCGGTTGTAATAGGCATCGGCAAAATTCGGTTGCAGTTCAATTGCCCGCGTGTAGTCCGCAATCGCTCCTCGGCGGTCCCCCAAGCGGTAACGGCTCAAACCGCGGTGGTAATAGATGATGGCTTTGTGGGGTTCGTACTGAAGCGCCTGGTTAAAATCAGCAATCGCCCCCTGGTAGTCATGGGTGTGAAACCGCACCAAACCCCGCTGGTAGTAGGCGGCGCTGTAGGCCGGTTGACACTGTAACGCCTGGTTGAAAAATCGAATCGCCCCTGGGTAATCCCCCGCCTCCACCTTTTTCAATCCCGCATGGTAAAAACTTTCCGCCTGTAATCGCAGGGTCTCTATGGACTGCTGTTGAGAGCGAGTGAGTCGGGGATCAAGATCGGGCATAATTGAATGACCTGAGCAGGAGCATAATTCCATCCTTATGGTTAGGTATAAGGTTTGCGAGTGATAGCAATCACACTGAGACCCTTTTTTGGCAAAATTGGGTGTTTTTGCGTAGAAAATGGCTTAGCTTATGTCAATACCAGTAAAACTACCGAAATTTGTCATTACGAACCAAGAAAACTTTGTGCATTGTCAGCACAACTGACATGCTACTGCCCTAGAAGAGTCCCGAACGGGTCGCCAATTCGCGGTCGCAGGGGAGGTACCCCCGTCTCTGGTTTTAGGTGATCTCTGGATGCTCAGCAGGTGCTTTTCTGGCAGAAATGGCTGTTCTAGTCAAGCTGTTTAAGATTGTCATATAATGGACATGTTGTTAGGGACGAGAGAAATGCCCAGGCCATACAACTACGATTTGCGCAAGAAGGCGGTAGAAGCCATCTTGAATGGTGCCACTATCATGGAAGTCAGTCAGTTCCTAAACGTCAGCTATCGAACGGTACAAAGATGGCTTAGACAGTGGTCAGAAACGGGAGATGTTCGTCCCAAGGAAGGCTATCAAAAAGGCCACAGTCATAAGCTGAAAGACCTGGAAGAATTCCAGCAGTTTGTGGATGCCAACCCCGGTCTAACCCAACGGGAGATAGCCGCTCACTTCGGTGTGAGCCGCGCTACTATCTGGAAGGCCCTACAAAAGATAGGCTATACCCTCCGAAAAAAACGTACTTCTATCACGAGCAAGACCGCCAAAAGCGGCAAGCTTATTGCGAGTTAATTGAGCAGATACCGCCAGAGCGGGTGGTCTATATGGACCAATCTGGCGTGGATAATACAGTCGGGCACCGAAAGGAGAGAGAGTCTACGGGGAGAAACCCGGCGATCGTGGGGAAAAAGTTATAGCCGAGCTGCTTCAGTTTGTCAGGGGGATACTAGGAGAACCCAAGGCGGGGCTGGGCCCTGCGACTCCAAAACATGACAAGCAGAGATGGCTTAGCTATAGCATCATGGCGGCTTATCAATCGGGGCGTGTGATTGAACCGTTCACTTGGATAGGCTATGGCGATACTCAGGTAGTCATCAGGTGGTAAAGCGAGAAACTTTTGCCAGCGATAGGTTCTGGGAAAGCTATGCGGCGGTGAGACAGGTCGTGGAAGCGGCTGGGTGTCGATTGGTTTATTTACCGAGATATTCGCCTGATTTGGATCCGATTGAGCAGGTCGGGTCTTGGCTATAGCTAAGCTGCTTTAGTTTGTCAGAAAGAGGAGAGAAAACCTAAAGGCGGGGCCGTGCTCTGGGACTCAAGGGCTGACAACCATAGATGGCTTGGCTATAAAGCGGTGGGTCCGCACAGAACCTACGTTCTCTGGTAAATGAAGCCGTCTGTCTTATATGTCAACCTTTGTCAGCTTAGATACAGCAGAAAACATTTAAGTTGGTGTGCTTGAGCAGCAAGCAAGGCAAAAGCGTCAAGGTTTTCAGTTGTTCTCACGCCAAACATTGTGTGCTTAGCGCTAGGTCGCAGGGTGCATCCCTGCCCTTAGTTTTTCTCTCATCTCTCTAACAAAGTGAAGCGGCTTAGCTATGGCTATAGGTTCGCAATTTTTGGTCAATGAAACTATCCGTAGCTGACGTCAAGTTTTGTGATTTTAGCTATATAGGTTTCTCTGACTGCTTTGGGAAGGGGCTTCTTGACTTGTCCACATTATTTTCCGCCCAACACCCAGTTGTTATTGCTCGCATAGGTCTCGAAAGCTTTTTGACCAAGTGCGCCACCTGACCCCGCTTGAACCCATGTGCTACCAGGATTATAGTCAAGCCGTCTTGCTTATCAACCGCACGGCAAGGCCCCATTTTATCTACCTTAAATCTTACCTCGAACCAAATCTGTCACCGTCTGGACAATTTGTTCCGGTTGCACCACTGTCAACCGCTCGAGGGTGCCGTTGTAGGGGGTGGGAACGTCCAGAGACGAGAGCCGCACCACCGGCGCGTCTAACTCATCAAACAACCGCTCCATTACCCCGGCGCAAATTTCGGCACCAATACCTCCCGTCTTCATACATTCTTCAACAACCACCAGCCGGTGCGTCTTGCGCAGCGATGCCCCAATCGTTTCCCAGTCCAACGGTTTCAGGGAAATCAAATCAATCACTTCGGGGTGAATGCCGCGCCGTTCCAACGCCGGTAGGGCCTGCAACACATGATGGCGCATGCGGGAATAGGTGAGTATCGTCACGTCTTCGCCCGGTTGCACCAACTCAGCTTTATCCAGGGGCAACAGGTACTCCTCGTCGGGAAGGTCCTGCTTCAAGTTGTAGAGTAGCACATGCTCAAAAAACAGCACCGGATTGTTGTCTCGAATCGCCGATTTCAGTAACCCCTTGGCGTTATAGGGGGTTGAGCAGGCCACAATTTTTAACCCCGGCACCGCTTGAAAATAGGCCTCCAATCGCTGAGAATGCTCCGCTCCCAACTGCCGTCCCACGCCGCCTGGTCCCCGAATCACAATGGGAATAGTGAAATTGCCCCCCGACGTGTAGCGCAACATGCCGGCGTTGTTGGCAATTTGGTTAAACGCCAGCAGCAAAAATCCCATGTTCATCCCTTCGACAATCGGGCGCAATCCCGTCATTGCCGCGCCAATCGCTAGGCCCGTAAAACTGTTCTCGCAAATGGGCGTATCCAACACACGGAGTTCCCCGTACTTCTTATACAGGTCTTTGGTGACCTTGTAGGAACCGCCGTAGTGGCCTACATCTTCCCCCAGCACAAACACGGTGGGGTCCCGCGCCATTTCCTCGTCAATGGCCGCTCGCAGGGCGTTGAACATAAAGGTTTCCGCCATGGTTACGCTTTACTCCTCCGCATAGACGTAGCGCCACAGTTCGTCGGGCGACGGCTCAGGACTCTGTTCGGCAAAGGCCACCGCATCGTCGACCACTTGTTTCACCTTTTGCTGAATCGCCTGCAAATCCTGGCTGGTCGCCAAGTCCTGTTCCACAAGAAAACTACCCAGGCGTTTGATGGGGTCGCGGCTCAGCCAGAATTCTTTTTCTTCTTTACTGCGCAATTCGTCGGGGTCGGCTAGGGAATGTCCCCGGAACCGGTAGGTCAGCGCTTCGATCAAGGTGGGACCTTCCCCCGCCCGTGCACGTGCGACAGCTTCTCGAGCCACTTCGCGCACCGCCAGCACATCCATCCCGTCCACCTCCACGCCCACCATATTGAACACACTGGCTTTTTTGTATATGTGGGGGTCGGACGCCGCCCGCGCATGGGCCATGCCAATCGCCCACAGGTTGTTTTCCACCACAAAAATCATGGGTAATTTCCACAGGGCCGCCATGTTCAATGTCTCAAAAAACTGGCCGTTGTTGCAGGCCCCGTCCCCAAAAAAGCAGGCGGTGACCTCATCCGCCTGGGCATCCCCAAGCACCTCCCGCCGGTATTTAGTCTGAAACGCTGCGCCGGCTGCGACGGGAATCCCTTCCGCTACGAAGGCGTAGCCCCCCAAAAACCGTTGCCGCGCTGAAAACAGGTGCATCGAACCGCCGCGCCCCTTGCTGCAGCCAGTGACCTTGCCAAAGAGTTCCGCCATGACTTCCCGCGCTGGGATACCGGCACTCAGAGCGTGCACATGGTCCCGATACGTACTGCACACGTAATCAACCCCTGGCCGCAGCGCTCCCCGGATCACTCCCGTCGAGACCGCTTCTTGACCGTTGTAGAGATGCACAAACCCAAACATCTTGCCCCGGTAGTACATCTCGGCGCACTTGTCTTCAAACGTCCGCCCCAGCACCATGTCCTCGTACAGCAGGAGACCTTCTTCCCGGGTCAACTGCAGCGTCGCTGGCGAAAAAGTCGGTAGCGGACGTTCCTGGACCATTGGTAGCAACGGTGAAAACAGTATTTTGTAGGATACTTCCGAAGGGGGCCATCCTTCAAGCAATGCCAGTTAATCCTCGAGCAAGATCACGCCCTGGCTGACCCGGTCCATGAGCTGGTTAAGCACCTCCAGCTCCTGGGGCGTGACGTGGCCGTCTTCGCGCACCTTGGCGCGAATTTCTTCCCACTCGCGCCGGGATAGGCGTCCATCGCGCGTCACCTGTTCGATTAAGCTAGTCAGTTCGGCCAGGGATTTTTGTTCCTCCGGCGTCGGGACGGTTTCACCGCTAATCTGCATCACACTCCCCCTTAGTCAATCGACACTCCCCTACCCTAACACAGCCCTTTGCGGGAAAAAGTTGCCTAAGTCGCATTATGATGGATGGGTATGGAGATGACCTTTACCGACCTGGAACAGTTACTGCAGCACCATGTCGGCACTTGGATCTGTCAGCGGACCCGTTTTTACCTAGACGGCGCACCCGCGAATCACGGCAAAGCCCAGTTGCAGGTAGCTAATTTAGGGCCTGATGCCCCCCATTCGCTGGGTCTGGTGCTGACCTGGACGGAAAACAATCAACCCGTAGGCCGTACTACGCTGGCCTTTGACCCTGCCTCGTCCTGCTTTTGGCATTACCCTGCAGGCGGCAGTCCCGCTACAGGACACTACACGTGGGACAGTCATGGCGTTTTAGAACTCACGCTCGCCGGGGCTGACGGTTTGCAGATTCAGGAACGCCTGTGGTTTGCTGCACCCAATCTACGGCTGCGAACCGTTCTAGTGCGTAACCAGCAAGGATTGGTCGCCGCTTCATTCTATTCGGATATCCGGCGGCTGACTTAGCTCAGAGGGCAACTACTGTTCAACCCCTGGTTTTCGATTGGCAAATACAGCTCAGCTATCTATGCTGGTCATGTCTTGAGGCCATAGGGAGTTGTTTGGATTACTTCTTGGCTTGGCATTTTTCTTCTAGCCAGGCAATCACCGTTTGCCCAAGTTGAGTACCGCTCAAGCGGTCAATTTCCCGGATGCCGGTGGGACTGGTGACATTTATCTCCGTTAGATAGCCGCCAATGATGTCAATTCCCACAAAGTACAACCCCGCCGCCTGCAGCGCTGGTCGCAAATGGGCCGCAATTTCTCGGTCCCTGGGAGTAATTTCCGCCGCCACCGCCTGGCCTCCCACCGCCATGTTGCCGCGAAAGTCGTGCCCGGAAGGGATGCGATTCACGGCGCCAATGGGTTCTCCGTCCAACAGAATCACCCGCTTGTCCCCCTGGCGAATCTCCGGCAGGTACATCTGCACCATCACTGGCAACCGCCCGGCAGTGCTCAACTCAACCAGCGACGCGACGTTCCGGTCCGCCGGGTCCAAGTACAAAATCCCTTCGCCGGCCTTGCCCCCCAGGGGTTTTAGCACCGCAGGTCCGTAGCGAGCCAGGAATTTGCGAATGAAGGTGAGCTGGCTGGTGACAAGGGTGGGCGGGAGCAGGTGGGGAAACCGCAGAGCATACATTTTTTCGTTGGCCTCCCGCAGGGCGCTGGGCCGGTTGAGCACCAAGGTTCCAGGAGGCACATGGTCCAGTAGATAGGTTGCCCACAGGTAGGCTGTATCCACCGGTGGGTCCTTACGCATCCATACGGCGGTCATTTCCCCAAGGGCTAGATGCGCCGGTTCCCCCAGGCGATACCAGGGCTGGGGAATCTCGTAGCGTCCCTGCTGGAGTCGTACCGGTTGAATCTGCACCGGTCGCAGCCAAGCCCAGGTCTGTCCGTCTTGCACGCTGAGCTGGTCAATCGTGGTGACCCAGACTTCGTGCCCCCGCTGGCAAGCCGCCTCCATCAGGGCGACCGTCGAGTCATGCCCCGGGTCCAACCGCTCCAGGGGGTCTATCACGAACGCCAGCTTCATGCCTGTAGGAGCCGGTCTAACTCACCCGCCTGTTCCAGTTGGTAGAGTTCGTCGCAGCCCCCGATATGGCGACCATTGATGAAAATTTGGGGCACCGAACGCCGTCCTCCCGCCCGTTCTGCCATGCGACTGCGAGCGGCTTCATCCCCATCAATGGCGTACTCGGTGTAGGGAATCCCCTTGCGATTCAGCAGCGCCTTGGCCCGGATGCAAAATGGGCAGGTGCGCCATGTGTAAATCTCCACCTTCATCGGCGTTGCACGGTTTTGGGCGAAGGGGGATTGGGGTTCAAAAACAGGGGAATAAATCGCTCCATCAACTTCTGGGGGTCCCGTCGCCAAGCCCGTTGCAGGATGTCCAGGCGAGTTTGCTGCAAATCGGGCGCCAGTAACGCCGACGGCAACCGCTCGATCAAATAGGCGGGGCGCTCCCACACAGGCAGGGTGCTGGCAATGGTCACCAGCCGCTCCACCCGCCGCAGTTCCGCGCCTAGGGTGATATCCATCCCCGACTCAAAAGCCGCCTGTTCAATCGCGCTGTAGCGGCGTTTGGCTTGTTCCACCAGTCGCTGGTGCTCTGGACTCTTGCGGGCCAACTGGGCCAGCCAGCGGTTGCCCCAGCGCACGTGGGCCGCCTCCTCCGGAAAAATTCGCTCGAGCGTCTCCCGAATCGCCACATTCTCTTCCGTCTGGGGCGCCTGTTTCAACGCTTGAATGTGCGCCGAGAAGTACTCACACCCCCGCTTTTCCGTGACATTGATGGCCGCTAGCGATGAAATAAGGAATTCATCCGTGCCCGGCGTGTGGGCATCGCTGTCTAAAAGGGTTTCAAATTGCTCGATGTAGCTCGTGCCAGGCGGTTTGCCCACTGGAGCGCCCAGGTCACAGAGCAAGTCTGTCAACCACATGGCATGGCGTGCCTCGTCGCTGATGTGGTGGGACAAATCCCGCACCAGTTCCGGGGGCTGGCCATTCAGGCGCTCCACCAGGTCGGTCAAGTCTTTGCAACTGCGCTGCTCGCTGAACCGGTAGCGGTTGAGGGTGATCAAATGAATCTCCCGGTCCTGGACAACCTGCTCCAGAATCGCCCGGGCGCTCCACTCTCCAAACTTACGGGGGTAGGCGACGGTCATGGCTCTTAACCTAAACACGCCGAGAAACCAGCCCCATGTTACCGTGTTTGCCGCGCCAGCGACAACCAAACCAGCCCCCCCGCTTGACTATACTGGTAGATAGGCAACAAACCATCCCGAATTTACAGATATGGCGATAAAAAAATCTCCTCAGTTTCCTAGCCCCCGCGCCATCGGCAACATTCTCTTTTTGATTGGCGTGGGTTTCCTGCTGCTGAACCTGTTCCTACCCGGGTTGCTGGGGCCGCGCATTCCCCAGGTGCCCTACAGCCTATTCATCCATCAAGTGGATGAGGGGCAAGTAGCCCGTGCCTTTGTGGGGCAAAACGAAATTCGTTATCAGTTGCGCCCGGAATACGGTGGCCAAGTCCTGGCGACCACACCGATTTTTGACCTGAGTTTGCCCCAACGTCTGGAGGAGCACGGGGTCGAGTTTGCCGCCGTGCCGCCGCCCCGGAACAACTGGTTCACAAACCTGCTGGGTTGGGTGTTGCCCCCCTTGATTTTCGTGGCAATCTGGCAATTTTTCTTGGGCAGGGGAGCCGGTGGGCCCCAGGGCGCCCTCTCTATCAGTAAAAGCCGCGCCAGGGTGTACGTGGAGGGCGAAATGGGCAAGGTCACCTTCGCCGATGTGGCCGGCTGTGACGAAGCCAAGGCGGAACTGGTGGAAATCGTGGACTTTCTCAAGTCGCCGGAGCGTTATATTCGGATTGGGGCGAAGATTCCCAAGGGGGTGCTGCTAGTGGGACCGCCGGGAACGGGGAAAACGCTGCTGGCCCGTGCTGTCGCCGGCGAAGCAAAGGTGCCGTTTTTCAGCATCTCCGGTTCGGAGTTTGTGGAGTTGTTTGTCGGGGTGGGTTCGGCCCGCGTGCGGGACCTGTTTGAACAGGCGAAAAAGCAGGCTCCCTGCATTATTTTTATTGACGAGCTGGATGCCATCGGGAAATCGCGGACGAGTGTCGGTTTTTACGGCGGTAATGACGAGCGGGAACAGACGTTGAACCAGCTCTTGACAGAAATGGACGGGTTTGACAGCTCCCAGGCGACGGTGATTGTCCTGGCGGCGACCAACCGCCCCGAGACCCTGGACCCAGCCCTGCTGCGGCCAGGACGGTTTGACCGGCAGGTGCTCGTGGACCGACCGGACCTAGCGGGGCGGGAAGCGATTTTGAAAATTCATGCGGCCAAGGTGAAGCTCTCGCCAGAGGTGGATTTGCACAAGATTGCCGCCCGTACCCCTGGGTTTGCCGGTGCTGACTTGGCGAATCTGGTCAACGAGGCGGCCCTGCTGGCGGCCCGCAACCAGCGCGCGGAAGTGACCATGGCCGACTTCAACGAAGCGATTGAGCGGGTGGTGGCGGGTCTGGAGAAAAAGAGCCGTGTGCTCAGCGAAAACGAAAAACGCATCGTGGCCTATCACGAAGTGGGACACGCGATAGTGGGCTCTCTGATGCCCGGCTCAGGCAAGGTGGAGAAGATTTCCATCGTGCCGCGTGGCATGGCGGCGCTGGGGTACACGTTGCAACTGCCGACGGAGGACCGGTTCCTCCAGAGTGAGCCGGAATTGCGAGGGCAAATTGCCACGCTGTTGGGCGGTCGCGCCGCCGAAGAGCTGGTGTTTGGGCAGGTGACTACGGGTGCCAGCAACGACCTACAACGGGCCACGGACCTGGCGGAACGGATGGTAACGGCCTTTGGCATGAGCAAGGTGCTTGGACCGCTGACCTTCCAGCAGCGCCAGCAGAATATGTTCCTAGGCAACGCCATGGAAATGCGGCGCGCGGTGAGTGAGGAAACTGCCCAGGCGATTGACCGCGAGGTGCGGGAGATTGTGGAGCAGGGGCATCAACAGGCGCTGGAAATCCTGCGCTACAACCGGGAGGTGCTGGAGGCGATGGCCCAGGAAATCTTGGAGACCGAAGTCATTGAGGGGGAAAAACTGCACCACTGGCTCAGCCAGGTCAAGCTTCCTCCTTCTCTCGCGCCTCAACACGCGCCGATGCCGGTGGCGGTTTGACGGTTCAGGAACAGAGCGCTACGCCTCCTTTTGGATTGGGTTGGACACAGCGCAGGGGCTGGTTGGCAATTCCACCCAGGCCGATCCGGCTCAGGAGATTCCGCCAGTCCTCCACCAGTCCTGGCTCGTTCGGATACTGTCGCCGCAGAACTACCAGGGTTTGCAAGGCGTCGTACCAAAGACCGGCTTCAGCCAAGAGCGCTGGGTAGTCCCCGAGATTGGCTTGCCCTAGAGCAGCCGCCAGTTCCCTATTCGCCGGTGCCACTCGCTCAATCCGCCCCATGACCACCATCCAGCTATCCGGCTGGTCCGCCGTACATTGCACCGCCAGGGACCATTCGTACTCCTGGCCCACCTGGAGCGCCGGTGCCTCGAGGGGGAGGGTCAAGCCGCCGATCCCGCCGCCAGTGGCCGTAAACGTGGTGGCGTAGAGGACTTCCCCCACTTGACCTTGGGGAGTTACGAGGCGCAGTTGAAATTCCACAGGTGTAGGGCGCTCTAGCTCCGGCAAATACCAGAAAAAGGTGGGGTAGTCCCGCAGCGTCCGACCGTAATTGGTTTCGGGCACAAGCAGCCGCACCCTTTGGTTTTTGTCCTGGGTGCAACCCGACCCCCGCTTGGAGGCCCCTTCCCGTTGTCCTGGACGCCCGACCGCCGGTAAGTTCAAGCTGACAAACGCCGGACGCCGCCGACCCATCGCCAACCGGGGTTGAAAGCTTGGGGGTAAGGGCGTGCGCAACGCCCGCTCCACCGGAGACAGGGGAATGACCAGTTGTTGACCCACTAGGATCAAATCCGGGTCCCGGCGTAGCTCCGGATTGGCCTGCAACATTTGTTCCAAGGTCAAGTTATAGCGACGGGCAATCCCGGTCAGGGTATCCCCGAGCTGCACCGTGTACAACGTCTGGGCAACCGCTAGGGAGGCCCCTAGCAAGAAAGTTCCCGCCGTCCAAATCCCTCGCCGCATGGTCCTAACTTTCGCATTACTGAGACGATGGACTGGCGCCGTCGGCAGGCGCTACGGTGGGGCTGATTTCCAAAGACGGCGTAGGCGCTTGATACAACCGGCACATCTCCTGCTCCAAGCGCTGTTGGCCCAGACTGAAAAACCGCTGGCTGCTGTTGAAACCAAAGCCCGCTGGTTCCGGCGTCCCTATCCAGGGCGAACAGACTTGCGCCATCAGCAGGCCCATTACAACCCCTGGCATAACCTCTCCCAAATTCGCCACACCCTCAGTCTAGCTCAGCTCCGCCCGGCTGGCTCGGGACGCAGGGCGAAAAACGTCTCAAAAATCGTATCGTCTAGGCGGTTGAATTCCACCAGCAGACGGTCCAAAAACTCGTGCAAACCGCCCTGGATAATCTCATCAATTGTGATGTATTCCAAATCGGCGCACAGGCGTCCCAGGCGGCGTTCGACCCCCATGCGCCAGTCCGGCAAGGCCGTTCCCGTAATGCAGTGCAACGAACGCTCGAGATGCCGCAGACAGAACAACACCGAGCGGGGAAATTCCCGGTTCAACAGTAAAAATTCCGCCACCAACCGAGGACTGATCAAATGCCGTCCCTGCTTGCGATACATCTCGTAGGCGCTAGCGGATTTCAGCAGGGCGATCCATTGAATTTCATCCAGGGTCGTCCCTACGTCCTGCACCGACGGTAGCAGCACATAGTACTTCACATCCACGATCCGCGCCGTCTTGTCCGCCCGTTCGAGCAGGCGGCCCATCTGGCCAAAATGCCAGGCCTCGTTGTGGGACATGGTGGCGTCCATGACGCCGGCGAAGCGGTGACTGGCCCGTTTCACCTCTTGAAAAAAGTGGTTCAAATCCACCTCTTGGCCCTGGGTGGCCGCCTGTTGCACCATCAAGTAAAAGGAATTGACCTCCTGCCACATTTCCGATGAAATAATCTCTCGCACCGACCGGGCATTTTCCCGCGCTGCATACAGACAGGACACGATGGAGTTAGGGTAATCGGCGTCGAACGTCAAAAACTGGATCACTTGCTCTTGGGTGGGCAAGCCGTAGCGTTCTCGAAACAGGGCCAAATCCCCCGTCACCATCACCAGGGGTTCCCATTGGGTTACCGACTGGTGGGGCAAATCCAGGATCAAATTCAAATTCACGTCCACAAAGCGGGCCACATTTTCCGCCCGTTCGATGTAGCGATTCAACCAATAGATGGAATGGGCCACTCGACTCAACATCGTCCTTACTTACTCCGCCAGTACCCAGGTGTCTTTGCTGCCGCCTCCTTGGGACGAATTCACCACCAGCGACCCTTTTTTCAGGGCCACCCGCGTCAGTCCCCCCGGATGCACGTAGAGGTGGTCGCGCCCGTGTAAGATGTAGGGCCGCAAATCCACGTGACGCCCTTCAAAGTGGTCCCCCACAATCGTCGGCACCCGCGATAGGGCAATCACGGGTTGGGCGATATAGTTGCGGGGAAACCGCTGGATTTTTTCGGCAAAATTCGCCCGTTCCTTGGGCGTGGCGCTGGGACCCATCAACATGCCGTAGCCCCCGGATTCATTGGCCGCTTTCACCACCAATTCGTCCAGGTGTTTCACCACGTATTCCCGGTCGGCGTCGCGCCAGCACAGGTAGGTGGGGACATTGGGCAAGATTGGTTCTGCGTCCAGGTAGTAGCGAATCATGTCGGGCACGTAGGCATAGACCACCTTATCATCGGCCACCCCCGTCCCCGGTGCATTGGCCAGCGCCACTCGTCCCTGGCGATAGACCTCCATCAGGCCTGGAATCCCGAGCAGCGAATCCGGGCGAAAGACCTGGGGATCAAGGAACACATCATCTACGCGGCGGTAAATCACATCGACCCGTTGGAGACCTCGGGTGGTCCGCATTTGCACATAGCCGTCCACCACCACCAGGTCGCGGCCCTCCACCAGCTCCACCCCCATCTGTTGGGCCAGAAACGAGTGTTCAAAGTAAGCCGAGTTATAGACGCCAGGAGTCAGCACCACCACACAGGGATGGTCCAGGTAGTCCGGCGCTAGACCTAGGAGCATTTCCAGTAAATGACCGGGATAATCATCCGTCGGGCGAATATCCAACATGCGGAACACTTTGGGAAAGGTATTTTTCATCACCCGCCGGTTTTCCAACACATAGGACACCCCCGACGGCACCCGCAAATTGTCCTCTAACACCCACCAATTGCCCTGGCGGTCCCGCACCAGGTCGCTACCCGTGATGTGACACCAAACCCCACCGGGCGGAGCAAGGCCCTGGCAGGCGGGTAAATAGCCCTGGGATGAGTAAATCACCTCCGCCGGGATCACCCCATCTTTGATGATTTTCTGGTCGTGGTAGATGTCCTGGAGAAATAGGTTCAGCGCTGCCACCCGCTGTTTGACACCCTGTTCCAAATAGGCCCACTCCTGGGCGGTAATCACGCGGGGAATCACATCAAACGGCCAAATTCGTTCCCGCGCCGCTGGGTCATTATAGACCTGAAACGTCACCCCCATTTGCATCAACACTGCCTGGGCGGCCTGCTGTCGTTGCTGGAGTTCGTCCGGCGGTAATTGATTAATGCGTTCAACCAGGGCGGCCACGTGAGGGCGGGGTTCCCCCTTGCGCACAAACCATTCATCATAAAAGTCTTCTGGATCGTAGTCGTGGAAATTCATAGCCTATTGAACCAGCGCGTATTTCCCATCCTAAGTTAGTCCAGGCAGTTCCCATTGGATGGTTACTTTCGGTACATTCTCATAGTCAGCGCAATGGGCCGCTTGCCGATGGTGGCGTCGGTATTTGTCTTCGTATGCTGACCCGATAGCTGACAGGGAGAAGACAGGAAAACCCGAGACGGGGCTGCATCCTGCGACCCAGGCCATGACAAGCAAGAAGCAGTGATTATCTTGCCTGTTTGCGCGAATCCCTCCAACATTACCAAGGACTCCCAACGACACCGAAGCCAGCCCAGAAGTAGGGATGGGACAGGTCAAATATCTGGATCGTACTCAACTCCGGGGGCAAAGGAATGGACTCCCCGCTGCGGGCGGCAAACTGTAGCCGTCCTCCTTCAATTTTGGCTTGCCCCCGCAACAGCGCCAGTTGAGCTTGCCGCAGAGTTTCCGCCTGGATGGGTAGTGCTATGTAAGTAATGTGGATGGGGTTGAATATAACGCCAATGTAAAAGGACAGAGTTCTTCTCGACTAACTCGCTGTCTAAAGGTGTCGTTGAAGTGTTCAATCAAGGACGTCCTACTACCCCCTTTGGCACGGGCTGCGTGTTGAGAGTTCGGAATAACCTTCCGACTAAACTGACCAACAATCAGTATAAAACTTTGCCCGTTTTCGCCAAATTATCGGCACCCTATGCCATAACTTTTTTGCTGTCTCTATGCTTCTGTCTCCTATACAGGCCGCTACAATCATATGTGTCCTTCTTTCTAGAACCAGCCAGAGCCCTTGGAGACAAAACGACCATATCTCGTATCGTTGCGGGACTGAATATCCATGATTTCTGATGTATAAGTTGTCTTTTGCTTTACATATTTATACACAAGATTGGGAGATTCCGGTCACCCGCGAGATGGTGGCGATTGGAAGTCGCTCTAGCAAGTTGCCTTTGCGCTTCAGAGCTTTAGGCGTAAATTGCCGATGGCTGTTTTCCACTATGTTCACAACGTTTTGAGACTGGCAACGGGGGGCGAGTAATTATACTCATGGTTCACCCAAACCCAACTGCCCCTACTTTGACCATTACAAGAATGGGACTACCGCGTTGGTAATCGGCGTCGTACAACGATTGGCTGGTCGTTGCAAACGCCATAGCAAAGCCCCCCGTCTAGTTGCAGGGCGCGGTCCCATCCTGGGTTTTCCTTCTGCCATAGGAAAGGAGCTGAGCTTTCGGCAAGGATACCCCACTAGCGACCGATCGGGCTTTGCTAGGCTAAAACGATATAATGAAGGCTATCGTCAAAACTCTATGCCGTCGGTTACCCACTGTGCGTTGAGCGTCTGTACTGCACCCGTGCTGGTCGTCCTGCTGGCCGGAGCGGCTTGGCAACGGGCAAATCAAACCTTGGGACAGTGGGCGCAAGAAGTGTTTCGGGGGGAACGCTTGCCTGTGTTAACAACACCGGTGCCGGAATAGCTACGGTAGGTCGCCGGGGAGACAGACGATGAGCACGCTTTTGCGCATCAACACGCCAGAGTCAGCGGAACTGCGGGCGGGGGTGGGGATTCGCCACTTGCCCTTGATGGAATCCCTGCTGGAATCGGTGTTGCGTGAAGAAGGCGGCCAGCACCTGGTGGATTTATTGCGCCAGTTGCAATCGGTTTGTCTGCTGGAGGGGAAGGCTCAAAGCGTCGCCAGTGCCGAAGCCGCCGCCCTGGTGGAAAAACTCGACCTCAATGCTGCGATCCGGGCCACGCGGGCCTTTGCGCTGTACTTCCAATTGGTCAACATCGTGGAGCAGTACCACGAGCAGTGTGAAAAAAAACGACAGCAATCCCTGGCGACGACCCTAGGGAATGGTCACCTGCCGTCCTACTGGGAACCGGGGGAAGCCGTTGGCAGTTTGCGTTGGGTCTTTCCCTACCTGAAAGGGCTGAATGTGCCGCCGGGCCGGATTCAAAAGGTGATTGACCAGATGGAAATCCGGCTGGTGTTCACGGCTCACCCCACCGAAATCGTGCGCCATACCATCCGCGACCGGCAACGGCGGATTGGGCATCTGCTGGCAAAATTGGACTGGACGGAAGCGGGGCTGGCTCAAGGGGTCACTGCGCCCTGGGAGGTGGAAGCTATCCGCGCGGAATTGCTCGAGGAAATCCGGCTCTGGTGGCGCACTGATGAATTGCACCAGATGAAACCAACCGTCCTGGATGAGGTAGATCACACGTTGCACTATTTCCAAGAGGTGCTCTTTGACGCTGTGCCGCTGTTGTACGAACGGTTTTGCCAGTCGTTGCACAGCGTGTTTCCCCAGTTGCGCCCTCCCAAGTTGGATTTCTGCCAGTTTGGGTCGTGGGTGGGGGCGGACCGAGATGGCAACCCGTCGGTGACGCCGGAGGTGACCTGGCAAACGGCGGTGTTCCAACGCAATATGGTCCTGAAAAAATACCTGCAATCTGTTGATAGATTGATCAGCTTGTTGAGCTTGTCATTGCACTGGAGCA
The DNA here is from genome assembly GCA_025062155.1 of Gloeomargarita sp. SKYB120. Lineage (NCBI taxonomy): Bacteria > Bacillati > Cyanobacteriota > Cyanophyceae > Gloeomargaritales > Gloeomargaritaceae > Gloeomargarita > Gloeomargarita sp. SKYB120. Next base: position 26,712 of record JANXAM010000004.1, read on the forward strand.
ATGTGTTGCCGGAGTTGCTGGAGTCGTTAGAACAAGACAAGTTGCAGATGCCGGAGGTGTATGACCAGTACGCGATTCGCTACCGGCAAGAACCCTATCGCATGAAATTGGCCTACATGCGCCAGCGGTTGCAGAATACGTTGAACCGCAACCAGCAGTTGACCCATCCAGATTGTGTGGTGCCGCTAGAGAGCGCGTATTACAAAACGGGGGCAGAATTCCAAGCGGAGTTGGATTTGATCCGCCGCAGTTTGCAGGCCAGTGGCTTGACGTGCCGGGCACTGGACCATTTGCTCATTCAAGTGGCGACGTTTGGGTTTATCCTGGCGCGGTTGGACATCCGGCAAGAGAGTTCTCGGCATGAGCAGGCGCTGGCGGAAATTGCCGAATATGTGCAGGTATTGCCCCGCAGTTACCTGGAGATGACGGAGGAGGAGCGGTCGGCCTGGTTGCTGAGCGAGTTGCAAACCCGGCGGCCCTTGATCCCGTCCCGCTTGCCCTTGTCGGAGGCGACCCAGGAGACGGTGGCGACGGTGCAGATGCTGGCGCGGCTGCAGCAGGAATTTGGGGTGGAAATTTGCCAGACGTACATCGTTAGCATGAGTCACTGCTTGAGCGATTTGCTGGAGGTCTGGCTGCTGCTGAAGGAGGCGCAAATCTATGACCCGGTGACCCATCGCAGTACGGTGCAGGTAGTGCCCCTGTTTGAAACGGTGGAGGATTTGCAGCGCTCGCCCCAGGTGATGGAGGCGCTGTTTCAGTTGCCCTGGTATCGGGATTACCTGCGCCAGAGCACGGATTCCATCCAAGAAGTGATGCTGGGCTATTCCGACAGCAACAAGGATTCGGGATTTTTGAGCAGCAATTGGGAGATTTACAAGGCGCAGCGGGCGTTGCAACGGGTGGCGGCCCAGTACGGCATCACCCTGCGGTTTTTCCACGGGCGGGGCGGGTCCGTCGGACGGGGCGGCGGGCCAACCTACGAAGCCATCCTGGCGCAACCGGGCGACACGATCAACGGGCGGATCAAGATTACGGAGCAGGGGGAGGTGTTGGCGTCGAAGTACTCGTTGCCGGAGTTGTGTTTGTTCAACCTGGAAAATGTGGCGACAGCGGTGTTGCAGGCCAGTTCCCTGAAGCTGGGGTTTGACGAGATTCTGCCCTGGCACGAGATTATGGACGAACTGGCCCAACGGTCGCGGCGGCACTACCGGCAGTTGATTTATGAACAACCGGATTTCCTAGACTTTTTCCACCAGGTCACGCCGATTGAGGAAATCAGTCAATTGCAAATCAGCTCGCGACCGGCGCGGCGCAAAGGGAAACGGGATTTTGCCAGTTTGCGGGCGATTCCCTGGGTGTTTAGCTGGACGCAGATGCGCTTGCTGTTGCCGGCCTGGTATGGGCTGGGGACGGCCCTGGCGGAGTTCGTCGCCGAAAACCCACAGGAGCATTTGAAATTGCTGGGCTACTTCTACGCCAAGTGGCCCTTTTTCCGCACGGTGATTTCCAAAGCGGAAATGACGCTGGCCAAGGTGGATTTGAAAATGGCCCGCCATTACTTGGACCAACTAGCCCAACCCGAAGATAAGCCGCGATTTGAACCGTTGTTTGCCCAGATCGTGGAAGAGTACCACCGGACGCGGGAGATGGTGTTGACGATTACAGGGCATGAGCAGTTGCTGGCGGGAGATGCGGGTTTGCAGCAATCGGTGCAGTTACGCAACCAGACGATTGTGCCGCTAGGCTTTTTGCAGGTGTCGTTGCTCAAGCGCCTGCGTCAAACCCAACCGGTGGGGCTGGCGTCTCGCTACAGCAAGAGCGAATTACTGCGGGGGGCGTTGCTGACCATCAACGGGATTGCCGCCGGGATGCGCAACACGGGCTAGGTCGCCGTCGGGCAAAATGGCATCGGTCAAGTCCGCCCAGTCCACGAGCACCTCCACCCAATGGGCTTGGTAGAAATTGGCCCCCTGCAGATTGGCCCCGCTCAAATCGGTGCCCAGCAACCGGGCGTACTGGCAACGACTCCGGCGTAAATTGGCACCCCGCAGGTCGGCTCCGGTCAAATCGGCGTCCACCAGTTGGATTTCCTGGAGTTCCGCCCCCGTGCCCATGCATTCCCGAAAGTTCGCGCTGTGGCAACTGGCCTGGTTGAGCACGGCTCCCGTCAAATCGGCTCCCTGCAGGCAAGCGCCGGCCAAATCGGCTTCCGTCAATCGAGCGCCCCCCAACTGCGCTCCCGTCAAATCCGCCCGCACCAGGTCGGCCTGCGCCAAAACGGCACCAGTTAAATTGGCGTGACGGAGATTGGCCCCGCTCAAATTCGCGCGACAAAACTTCGCTCCCCCCAGGTTGGCACCCTGGAGGTTAACCCCCACTAAAATCGCATCGCTCAGGTCAATCCCCCGCAAGTCCTGGTTGCCCAGGTCGGCAAAGCTAAGATTGACCCCGGTAAATGTCCGGCGACCGGCTTCGTAGGCAATCAGGAGATCGGCGACGTTCATGGCAAGGGCAACACAGCGTCGTTGTCGCCAGGAGGACGGTCGCTGCAGGCTTCAAAAAACTCCCGCACTGGCGAAGGTAAATCGGGGAATTCAAAATAGGCATCTCCCCAAGCAATATCCGGCCAAAAGTGGGCCAACCGGGGCGCTAGTTCTTGGGCCTGCTCCGGCGGCAAGTTCAGCGGCGGGTGGGTGAGCAGGTGGGCCATGAATTGGGGCGAACGACGCTCCATCCAGGCGCGAGCGTCGGCGAGTAAATGGGGTGCTTCGGGAATGGCCGTCACCCGTTCTGTGGTAATATGCATTTCCCGCTCGTACCAGGTCACCAGGCGATAGGCGTGGGGGTAGGCCGCCAGCGAACCCGTCGTCACATCAAAAAACCCGTCCTCCTCGGCGATGTCCTGCACGTGCAAGTGCCCGGTAAACACGACCCGAATCCCGTAGTGGGTCAACAACTGGCGCAACTCGCGCCGGTTTTCCAGTAAATAACGCCGCCCTAACACGCTCTGGGATTGGTGGGGGATGTGTTCACAGACATTGTGATGCACCATCACCAGCGTGTGTCGCCAGCAGCAATCCCGCAGGACCGTTTCTAACCACTCCCATTGCTCTGGGTCAATTTGCCCAAACAGCTCGCCTTGAGCGTCAAACTGGTTGGAATTCAACCCAATCAGCCCCACCCCCGGCAAGATTTCCTGAGCGTAGTAGAGCTGGTCGGTGTGGCGATACCCCTGTTGCCGGTAGTATTCAGGAAAGTCGGCGGGAGCAATAGCGCCGGGGTCCGGGGGGATGTCGTGGTTGCCCGGAATCACGTAGCAGGGAAACGGCAAGCAATTCAAGCGCTTGGACAACCAGGTGTGGTTGGCCGGCTCCCCGTGTTGGGTCAGGTCACCGGGAATCAGCAAAAAATCCAGCTCGTAACGGCTTAGGCGTTCCAGGGCCGCTTCCAGCACGGGAATGCTGTACTCCAGGCGGTGCAGGCGGTGGGGGTAATAGCGGAAAGTCTCCAGCGTGGTAACGTGGGGGTCGCTCAGGACGGCAAAGCGGCAGATTGGGTCGGTCATGGAGTCACCTCGACTGTAACGGGTGGTGGCGGGTGCATGGGCAACAAACACACCGGCTGGCCAGCGCTCAAGTCCTGGTAGTGGTGATTGCGAATCGCCGCCAGTTCCGCCTGGATCTGGTGGGGGGGCACCCCTAGTTCCGTGAGCAAGTGACTGCACAGCCCCAAACTGGCCTCAAAGTCGGGGTGAATCACCTTGCTAGCTCCCAACCGGTAAAGCAGCTCAATGTGTTCCTTGCGGGGCGCACACACCAGCACCGGCAATTGGGGCGCCAACTGGAGCACCCGTTGCAGGCACAGCCGAATACTCGCCAAATCCGGCAAGGTAATCACCATAGCCCGCGCGCAGGGAAGATTCGCCCGCTGCAAAATCGCCCACGCCGTGGCATCGCCCCACAGATAGGGAAATTCCCGTTGTCGCGCCTGGGCAATCGCCCGCTCGGATTGGTCTAGCACCAGCAGCGGGCAGCGATGCGCCGCCAGGATTTGGGCCACGTCTTGACCAATTTGCCCGTAGCCGCAAATCACGAAGTGGTCGCGCCATTGGGATTCTCCCGTCGTCGCCGGCGGTTGGGGCGTTGGGTCCCAGCGTTCCCAAAGTCGCGCCGCCCAGGGCAACAGCGCCGGACTCACCAACAACGTAATCGCCGTCGTGCCCACCACCAACAAATAAACACTGCGGCTAATCAATCCCAACTCCTGCGCCGCTGTCGCCAAGATGAACGAAAACTCCCCAATCTGGCTCAACCCGCACCCCACCAGCACCGCCATCGGCCAGGAATAGCCAAACAAGCGGGTAACTGGCGCCGCAATCAAAAACTTGCCCCCCATCACCAGCAACACCAACCCCGCAATCAAGGGCGCGTGGGCCAGGATAAAGCGGGGGTCAATCAGCATCCCGATACTGGCAAAAAACAGCGCACCAAACACGTCCCGCAGCGGTTCCACATAATCCAACGTCTGGTCGGCGTAGTCCACCTCGGCAATCATCAACCCCGCCACGAACGCCCCCATTTCACTGGACAACCCCAGCCGTTCCGTCAGCAGGGCAACCCCCACGCACAGGCACACCACCCCCAGCAGAAACAACTCCCGGCTCTCCCGTTGGGCCAGGAATCGCAGGAAACGGGGCACCCCCCAGCGTCCCAAGGCGACCGCTCCCAAGCTAAACAGCAACAATTTCAACAAGGCCACCCCCAGGGCTGTACCGATTTCCTCCCAGGTCACCGCCAGGGCCGGCAAGACGGCCAAAATCAACCCCACCGCCAAGTCCTGGACAATCAGAATCCCTAACATAGCCTTGCCCGCTAGGCTATCGGTTTGCCCAATTTCCGCCAGGGATTTCAGCGCCACCGCTGTGGACGACAAAGCCAAGATCGCGCCCAAGACGACCCCCGCTGTCGGCGACAACCAACCGCTCACCGCCACCCCATAGGCCGTCAAAGCCATCGTCAGACCCATTTGCAGCAGGCCGCCACCTAGGGCAAAGACCCCCACCTGGCGTAAGCGGGCAAAGGAAAACTTCACCCCCAAGGAAAACAGCAACAGCGTCACCCCGAACTGGGCCAGGGTTTCCACCTGCACCACTTCCCGGATGCCCCCAAACCCCGTCGGGCCAACCAGCACCCCCGCCACGATATAGCCCAACAATGGCGGTTGTTTCAACAGCGCGGCTAACGTCCCCCCGCCCAGGGCCGCCGCCAGCACCACGACCAGATCAACGATCAGTCGTCCGTCTGCCTGCATGGTGCACCACTCCGATTGCCCTTTCCACCTTAGCGATTTTCGCCGGTCATCCGCGCCGTTTAACCGTCCACCGCCGGGTGAAAGTAGCGATAGATCTGCTCCGCCAGACGGGGGCCAATGCCCGGCACTCGCGCCAGTTGTTCCGCCGTCGCCGCCTGGATCATATCCAGCGAATGGAAATAGGCCAAAAGCTGTTGTTGCCGGTGCTGCCCCAAGCCCGGAATCTGCGATAGGGTGGAATAGCGATACCGCCGCGCCCGTTGTTGCCGGTGGAATTTCACCGCAAACCGGTGGGCCTCATCCCGCAGGCGCCGCAGCAGTTGCATCCCCGGTTGTTCCGGGTCGGCCACCAGAGGTTCTGAGCGTCCCGGCAGGTAAACTTCCTCGTGCTTTTTCGCCAGGGCAATCACTGTTAATTCCTCACTCCCCGGCCAGTCTTGCAACACCTGCATCACCGCTGACAATTGCCCTTTGCCCCCATCAATCAGCACTAGATCCGGCCAATCTGGGTCGCCCAGGGTGGGGCGTTCTGGGTCGTGTCTCCAGGGGGCAAACCGCCGGGAAATCACCTCCGCCAGACTGGCAAAATCGTCGCTGTGGCCAGGGCCAACCTGGGGATTTTTGATGTGGTAGTGCCGGTAATGTTGTTTTGCCGGTTGCCCCTCAATAAAGACCGCCCGCGACGCCACTACATTTGTCCCCTGCAGGTGGGAAATGTCATAGGCTTCCATGCGGTGGGGAATATCCGGTAACTGCAACAATTCCGCCAGGTCTGTCAACGCGAATAGATGGGACTCCCGTACCCGCTGCCGCCGTTGCAATTCCAGTTCCGCATTGCGCATCACCATTTGGATCAGTTCTGCTTTTTGCAGGCGTTGGGGCGTGTGGATTTTCACCTTACCCTGGCGTTTTTCGCTCAAGAAATGGCTCAACCACTCCGCATCCGGCAGCTCATGCTGCACCAGAATCAGTGGCGGAATTTCCACCCCTTCTACATGGGTGTAGTGTTCCTCCAAAACCCGCTGCAAAATGGCGCCCGGTTCATCCCCTTGTCGCTGGGTAAAAAACCCCAATCGCCCCACTAATCGCCCCGCCCGCATTTGGAACAACTGGATGCAAACATCTCGGTCATCCATCGCCAGGGCTACTGCATCCAAAACGGCGTGGTCATCGGGCAAGTTCACCTTGGGTTGTTCCCCCAAACCCTGCAACCGCCGGATTTGGTCCCGCACTTGGGCCGCCGCTTCAAAGTTCATGGCCTCGGCAAATTGCTGCATCTTCTGGGTGAGTTTTTGAATCAACTCCTCGGTGCGACCTTGGAAAATCATGGCCACCTGCGCCACCGTTTGCCGGTAGGCCTCTGGGCTGATCAATCTTTGGCACACGCCGGGACACCGACCGATTTGGTAATTCAGGCAGGGGCGGTCGGGGAACAAGGGTTTTGGGCGTTGGCGCAAGGGAAAGAGCCGGTAAATCAACCCCAGGGTTTGCCGCAGTTGAAACGCATCTACGTAGGGGCCGTAGTACCGGTCTTTGGGGTTCGTCAAACCGCGTTTGCGACTGATAAAAATGCGCGGGTAATCCTCCGACCAAGTGATGCAGACATAGGGATAGGTTTTATCGTCCTTGAGCAGGATGTTGTAGTGGGGCTGGTGTTGCTTGATGAGATTGGCCTCTAGTACCAGCGCTTCCGTCTCGGTGTCGGTGACGATGAACTCAATGTCGGCCACCTGCTGCACCATCAGGGCAATCCGGGGACTCAAACGCGCATCAGCCCGGAAATAGGACTGCACCCGGCTGCGCAAGCGCTTGGATTTGCCAATGTAGAGGATGTTGTCCTGCCGGTCCTTGAAAAGATACACCCCCGGCTCCAACGGCAGGTCCGCTAAACGTTGCTGCAGGAGTTCGGGCTGCTGAACTAACGGCAGTTCCATCCCCAGAAGCCCACTGCATCCGCCTAGGCAAGGATTGTAGCAACCACCAGCGTCAACACTCTCCCGTCTTGCTTAACAAATCTTTACATTTCGTTACACCAGGCCGGTCAAGGCCGGCGCTGTCTGGGCTAGCCGGTAAGGGGTGACCTGCGAGGCGAGCGATTCGTAATTCTGATTACAGCGATAGGCAGAAATGAATGCTAAGGTGGAGCGCGTAGGATGATGTTTTATGAAGCACCAAATGATGAGCCAAATTCTTGATCCCCTGCCGGTGACTGCCACGGATTGCCTTATTTGTTGTTATGTTAACGCCACCAGTCAGATTCAAGTGGTGCGAATTACGAATATCCCCAATTGGTACTACGAGCGGGTGGTTTTTCCGGGACAACGGTTGATCTTTAGCGCGCCCAGTGACGCCCATTTACAGGTCCATGCTGGAAGTATGGGGGAGTTGGATGAGGTGATTCCCTGCCGAGATTTACAGCTTTTGGGGAGCGCAACGGAAGAGGCGTTGGTGCTGTCCTAAAACGCTTTGGCTTAGGCCCAGCTAGCGGTTGCACTAGAATAAACAGGTAGTGCAGGTCGTGTGTGGGCAAAACAGCGGCGGGGGGCATGGTCACACTGCCATGGCGTCAGGGAGCGCCAGTAATCCTAGTGGTGGATGATGACCGTTCTGTTCGCGAAATGCTCCAGGGAGAAATGGAGCGTGAAGGCTACCGTGCCCTGACTGCCAGCAACGGAGTGGAAGCGCTAGAGGTGTGCCGCAGGACTTTGCCCGATATGGTGTTGCTTGATGCGGTCATGCCTCAGATGGATGGGTTTCGTTGCTGCGCTGAAATTCGCCGCTGGCCGGCTTGCGAAAATTTACCGGTGTTGATGATTACCAGCCTGGATGACGAGGAGTCGGTGGCGGAAGCCTTTGCCGTCGGTGCGACCGACTACATCATCAAACCGGCCAAGCAGATTCACTGGAGTGTGTTGCGCCAGCGGGTACGCCGGTTGCTCGAGGCCTACGCCGCCATGCAGGAGCTGCAACAGCGCAGTGCCCAGGAGCGGAAGTTGACCCAGATCACAGCCCACATGCGCGGCTCGTTGGAAATGGACACCATCCTGAAGACGACGGTGGCGGAGGTGCGCGACCTTTTGCAGGTGGAGCAGGTGGCAATTGGCGAGTTCCAGGCCACGGGCGGTTTCCAGTTCACGGTGGAATCCACCAACCCTGGTTGGCCGTCGGTGGTCCACAAACCCTTGCCGCTGATGACGCCCCAGACCGATGGCATCGATTGGCTGGTGCAGGTGGCCGATGGGGAAACAGTGGACACTGATACTTGGTATGGGCAACTGATCCGGCAATGGGGAATGCAGGCATTCCTGGCGGTGCCAGTGGTCGTCGGGGAACGGCTGTGGGGCCTGTTGACGGCGCACCATTACTCGACCCCCCGTCCCTGGTCTCCTCATGAAGTAAATATGTTGCAGCAGTTGACCATGCAGTTGGCCAGCGCCCTCCAGCAGTCCCAGTTATACCACCAGTTGCAGGCGGCCAACGGGGAATTGCAACGCCTGGCGGCTTCCGACGGCCTCACTCAGGTCTACAACCGGCGGCGGTTCGATGAGTATCTGGCGCAACAGTGGCAGCAATTGGCGAGCGAAGGGGCGAGCCTGGCCTTGATCCTGGCGGACATCGACTTCTTTAAACGCTACAACGATACCTACGGTCATCTAGCGGGGGACGAATGCCTGCGGCAAGTGGCCCAGACCATTACGCAGGTGGCGAACCGCACAGACAACCTGGTGGCCCGCTACGGGGGCGAAGAGTTTGCAGTGGTCCTGCCGCGGGTGCCGCTGGCGCGAGCGGTGACCTTGGCGGAGCAGATACGGGTGGCGGTGGAACAGCTCCGGATTCCCCACTCCAATTCAATGGTGCATGAGTGGGTGACCTTGAGCTTGGGGGTGACCTGTATGACCCCGACTGCGGATAACAGTCCGGCGGAACTGGTAGCGGCGGCGGACCATGCCCTGTACCAGGCGAAACAACAGGGGCGCAACTGTGTGGTTCCCTACTGATGGAGGCAACAGTGATGCGTTGGCCTTGGTGGGGACGACCTCGATGTGTGGCCAAGGTGGAAATTAGCGGCGTGATCAACGGCGCCCAGCGCCAGCGGGTACTCAACGCGCTGAAGGTGGTGAAAACCCGCCGGTATCCCGCTTTGGTGGTGCGCATTGACAGTCCCGGCGGCACGGTTGGGGATTCCCAGGAAATCTACAGCGCCCTGTGCGCCCTGCAACCCCACACCCACATCGTCGCCAGTTTTGGGAATATCGCTGCGTCGGGGGGAGTTTACGTTGGCATGGGAGCGCCCCACATCGTAGCCAATCCTGGCACGGTGACCGGCAGCATCGGCGTCATCCTGCGGGGCAACAACCTGGAGGAACTGCTCAAAAAAATCGGCGTGTCCTTCAAAGTGGTCAAATCGGGACCCTACAAGGACATCCTGGCCTTTGACCGCGAACTGACCCCCGAAGAGCACCAAATCTTGCAGCAACTGATTGACGTTAGCTACCGGCAATTTATTACAACAGTGGCGACAGCGCGGCGGTTGCCCCTAGAGCGGGTGCAGGAATTTGCCGATGGCCGGATTTTTACCGGTGAGCAGGCTCTAGCGCTGGGGGTGGTGGACCGCTTGGGAACAGAGGAGGATGCCCGCCGCTGGGCCTGCGAATTAGCCGGTCTAGACCCGGAACGCACACCGATGCGTACCATCCCTGGACGGCCCCGTTCTCCCCTGGCCCGTTTCCGTAACCAAGCCTTGCCCTGGGAGTACGTGGGCATTCCCCTGTGGCTCTACAGCCCCTAGCCACGAAAAAACCAGCCATGGCGGCTGGCCCTGACTGCTGTGTTGAGAGGAGAAAAGATCACAACTGCTGACCTTTGCTCTGTAAACAAATGTAAAGGGCTTGCAGGAGAAACGCAAGTCCTGGATGGATTGGATCCGATAAGCTCAGGCAATACCCGCATAGTTTGTCAGGGAGGAGAGTCAATAATCCTTTCCGTACTTTGGCTGGTCCAGAATATACGCTTCAGTTTGTCAGAAGCGATTTAGCTAAGCCGCTTCAAAACCAAAGACGGTGCTGTGCCCTACGACCCAAGGGATCAGCTATAGTAGGAAAACCCAAGGCGGGGCTATGCCCTGCGAGGAACAACGAGCCTACCCCATAGGTAACGGCCAGGCGCGTTGGCGTCACTCCTTCACTTCCTTGAGTAAGTGAGGCGGCACCTTTTCCAGTGGCGGCACCACCCACAAGTAAATCATTCGCCCGTCCACCTGCTCCACCTTGTCCGGCTGCCATTCCCCCATATCAAAGGCATGGGACACAATCCGCGTCCCCGGTCGCAACCGTAACAACTTGTGACGCAAGCGTAAATTCACACTAGGTAATAAATACATTGTAATAACAGTATACTTGCTTAGGTCGGCTTCAAACAGGTTTTGCTGGATGATTTCGGCGCGGTCGGCCACGCCAGCGGCTTGGATATTCCGGCGACTCTCGGCCACCAACGCCGGGTCAATTTCGATGCCGACAGCTTTCTTCACGCCAAATTTTTTGACCGCCGTAATCACAATCCGGCCATCGCCGCTGCCTAGGTCCACCAGCACGTCATTGCTGTTGACGTTGGCCAGTTTGAGCATGGCGTCCACCACCGGTTGGGGCGTTGGGACGTAGGGAACATCCTTGGCGATGTGTTCTTGGATGACAGGCGCTGGCGTCGCGCTGCGGCGAACGGACTCGGCCTGGAGCGGCTCCGTCCACCAGGGCAATAGGGCCGCCACCCCCAAACCCACCAGCCAAACGATGGTTTTACGTCCCATATTCACCTCCACACGCTCGCCATCCTATGTTACGCACAACCGGAACCGGTAGGATTCAGGTCGCCTTAGATAGGAAGCTCAACGGTAGCCCGACCGCCAGTACCGCAATGCCTACCAGCGCCCCCATCCCCGTGTAGGCCAGGCTGGCGTAGAGCAAATAGCCGCAGGTGGCGCAAAACAGCAGGGGCGTCCAGGGATAGGCGGGTACGCAAAAGGGCCGTGCTTGTTCCGGTTCTCGCCACCGCAACCCTAGCAACGCCACGCCGGTGAGCAGCATAAACAGCCAGAACACCGGCGCGGTGTAATCCACCATGGTGACAAAGCCTTTGCGTGTCCAGGTGCCCAAGCCCACCAGCGCCAGACAGATGGCGCCTTGCCAGACCAAGGCACTCACAGGCGCATCCCAGCGGCTGTTCCAAACGCCCAGCCAGCGCAACGGGGCAAAATCTTGGCCCAGGGCATAGTTGGTGCGAGCACCGGTGATCATCGTCCCCTGAATCGCCCCTAATGCCGACAGGGCAATCACGCCACTCGTCAGGGCTGCACCTGCTGGGCCAAAGGTCTGGCGCATCAGGTCTGCCGCCACCGCCTGGGATTGGGCTACGCCGGCCAGTCCTAGCCCCCGCAGGTAGGCCCCGTTGACCAGAAGATACAACACGGTCACCGCCCCAATCCCTCCCAGCAACACCCGAGGCATCGCCTGTTGGACATTGCGGAGTTCCGCCGAGATATAGGCCGCTTCGCTCCAGCCGCCATAGGTAAACAGGACAAAGATTAAAGCCAGCCCCAAGTTGAACGTCGGAGTTGGCGCCGCTGTTCCCAACGTTGTCCCAGTCGCCCGCCAGCCCGCCAGCACCACCAGCAGTAGACTCAGCACCTTAGCCCCGCTTAACCCCGCCTGGAGCCATTTACTGGGGCGCACCCCTAGCAGGTTGCAGCCGGTCAACAGTACAATCACCGCTGCCGCATACCAGGAGGCGCTGTAGCGCCCCAGCGACCACAACTGCGTGCAATAGTCCCCAAACACAAAGGCCAGCAGGGCAATCGAACCCGACTGGATCACCGTCATCCGCGCCCAGCCGAACAGAAAGGCCAGCCGCCAGCCAAACATCCGGTCCAGGTAGTGGTAGATGCCCCCAGCGTGGGGATAGGCCGCTCCCAATTCGGCCACGCACAGCCCGCCAACCAGGGACAGAACCCCCCCTAGTAGCCAGACGCCCAGGACTTGGGCAACGCTGGTCAAGTTGCTGGCCACCCACACCGGCGTCTCAAAAATCCCCACACCCACCACAATCCCAACAATCAGGGCAATCCCATCCCAGGTGGTCAACTGGGGACGCGGGCCGGCCACTGTCTCTTCTGCCGCAGGGGTCATCGCGCCACCGAAGCTACTTGTTACCATAGGCGAGAAGCTGCCCGCTTGACAAGGCAAGCCTACCAAGACCGGTCGGGGTCCAGCCCCTGTTCAAAATGCTCCCGCTTGGTGTAGATGGGGATGAAGCGGTAGACCGCCACCGTCTCCAGCAGCACCAGGATTCGGGGTTGAGGAGCCACTAGGGCCATCTGGTTGCCGGTCGCCTGCAACTGCTTACTACAGCTCACCAGGGCGCCCAACCCGCTGCTATCTATAAAGTCCACCGCGCTCAGGTTCACGCCGACGAGGTAGCCTTGACCATTGCAGCAGGCGAGACACTGGGTTTTGAAGAGTTCCGCCGTTGAGCCATCCAAGCGGGTCAGGGGAATTTCGACAAACTGGGGAGGGTCACCGAAAGACTCCTGCGTCATCGGCGTAAACAGAACGCGTTCCATCGGTTGCCTTGGGACGTGCGATTCAGTCAAAACGATAGTGCTTGCGTACCGGCTGCGTGATCTTCCAAGTGCATTGCAGACCCTTAGGAAAGACGGCCAAATCCCCAGCTCGCAGGGTCACCGGTTCACCTTGCGCCGGCGTGACGGTCACCTCCCCCGCCAGGAAATAGCAGGTCTCCTGCGTCTCATAGGTCCAGGGAAACTCCGAAATTCCCTTTTCCCAAACCGGCCAGCTTTTTACCCCCAAGGCATCCTGCTCCGCCGCCGAAATTTGGCGTTTCACTTGGATGCCCTCCTGCTTGGTCACGCCTTCCATGCTGCCCATCTCCACCCCTTCCCCCTCCATCTTATCAACTTTCAAAGTGTTCCACGACTTGTGGAAACATCGCCATATCTATCCAGAGGTCTGCATCGTAGTTTTCATTCCCGTGCTGGCTATCGGGATACCAGTAGTAGTAATCCCATCCCGCCTGATGGGCCAAAATCCAGTAGCAATCTCGACAGGGCACAGCGGGGAAAATCTCCAAAACTCGACCCCCCGATTCACCCCAGACGAGATTGGTCAAACCCGCGCCGTGCACACCAATGACATACCTGGCCCCACGGAATAGACCCACTTGCTCTAAGAAACTCAAATCCTCCAAGCAACAGACCGTATATCCCCGTGACACCAGGTAATCCACGACCTGCGCCTCATTGAGAATGCGCCGGCGTTGGGCCTTCCGCCGACTGATATAGACCTTGGGATGCGGTTGGAGCGGCGCTTGGCCGTAGGGCAAAAATGACGTTCTCAAACCATCTAAAATCCAGGGGGGAATTTCTCGGATAAAAGTCGGCACAACCACCAGGGGACTGCGCAATGAGTAGTTAAATTTGGTGGGAATCCTTTTAGCTTGGGGAACCCCCAGAATCTCCAGGGTGATCTCCAGTTGTTTCAGCGGTTGATCTACCAGGAAATAGTCAATCTTTGGCCAGACATCGCCCTGTTGCAGCAGGATGAACTTGGGGACGATGTTGATCAACCAGTGCCAGTAGTTGGCCCCACCGCTGCCATCGGTCATCACTGCAATGGTATGGTCAACCCACTGAACCGGGGGAAACCGGCGGTGCAGGGCTTCATTGTGGGCAACGGGGAAGCTGCACTGGCGCGAACTGTCATGGATGACGCGGCCATCGTGGGCGATGACACTCCCCATCGAACGATACGCTCTCAGAATGGTGCCCTTTGGTACAGTCAGCCAGTAGGTCTCAGGTATCTGCCGATGTGCTCGCTGGGAAAAGCAGGGGTGAATGTCAGTGTGAATGGTGTGCGGTAGCCTGTAAGTAACTTCATAACCTGGATAACAAACATGGTATTCTAAATCCGGTAATTGCCCGCAATAGTTTTGATAGTATTCCCAACTGGAAGCCCAATACCCTTTCGCTGGTATGGTTCCTAAAATAGGAGTTGTCCACTTCAACCAGCGGCGATGTATCTTTTCAAAAAGTTCGTATTTGCTGCCTACTGCTGTTGTCATTTGTGCGTCACTATACCCGTTTACATAGCAATAAAGCAAACCACTTTTGCTCATCTTGCCAGACCCGTTGCACTGGTAAACCGTGGCAGTCAAGTTGTTTGGCCATTAAAGTGACATCAAACTTGCGGGAAATTTCCGTGCGAATTGTTTCCTGAGGGGCGAAATCCACCCTTAAGCCTAGGCCCGATAACTCCACCACTTGATGCGACAAGCTGACCAGATGCATTTCAATTTGATGGAGTTCCTGGTTGTAGAAGGCCCAGTGGGCAAAATATTCTAGGTTAAAGTTGCCGTTGAATTCGCGGTTCAAATGCCGGAGGATGTTCAAGTTAAAGGCAGCGGTGATGCCTTGACTGTCGTTATAGGCCGCTGTCAAAATCTCTGCGTCTTTCTGTAAATCCACCCCCAATAAAAAGTAATCGCCCGGCGATAGACGACGGTAAATTTGTTGTAAAAATACCTGCTCTTCCTGGGGCGAGAGATTGCCGATGGTGCTGCCTAAAAAGATGAGCAAACGCGGCTGTCGCGATGGGGGCAAATGGTCCAGGGCGATTTGATAAACACCGGCCAGGGCGTAAATGGAGAGTTCGGGGTAGTCCGCCAACAAGCGCCAGGCCGTCGCCTGCAGCATCGTCGTGCTGACGTCAATGGGGATATAGGTCAACCGACCCTGCAACCGGGTGTAGGCGTCGAGCAACAGGCGGGTTTTGCGGGAACTGCCGCTGCCCAGTTCCACCAGGTCGCAATGGCCCGTCAGCGCGGCAATTTCTGGGGCGGCGGTTTCCAAAATGTGCTGTTCGGTGCGGGTGGGGTAATACTCCGGCAAGTTGCAGATTTGTTCAAACAACTCCGAACCGCGCTGGTCGTAGAAGTAGTAGCTGGGAAGCGTCTTGGGACGACGGGTGAGGCCGTGAATCACTTCTGCTCCCCGTTGACCCGCCGGCATGGGGATTGACTCACAGCGATACCGGCTCGCTGGGTCTGCGTCGGATGCCATGGCGTTTATCCCCCCCCCCCGTTAGCATAGCACGCTTCTTCAGGGGAAAACCGGCAACCGCCGTTCCAGCCGAGGTCGCCCTACACTGTAGCCCAGGTGATAGCTCTGGGCCAGCCAAGCCAGCCACCGCTTGGGGAAGCGACGTTCCAGCCAGGGTTGCCACCGCCGCAATAGTCGCGGCCACCAGGGAAGCAGCACTGCGCTCACCAACGCCTCCCCGGTAAACACCAGGTAACTGCGTAGCCAGCGCAGGAGGTCTCCCCAGCCGGTCAGCGGCCAAATCCAGACTAGAAGTAAGGGGTTGGTCCAGGCGGCTTTGAGGGCCATGGCGGTAAATTCGCCCCAGCCGCTGCGGTCTTTGATGAACCGGTCGGCCACCTCCGGCGGGGCTTTGGCCAACAACCCAAAAAAGGTGTTGAGGATGCTGTTGATGCGGGCTGGCGGCAACCGCTTCCCAGTGGGCACCATCATCCCTTTGGAAAATAACCAGGTGACCGACGTGTTACCCTGGTAAGCCCGGATGACATTTAGGGAGTCGGCCCCCAACAGGTCATGGCGCAGCGCCGTATCCAGCAAATCCACCAGCCGGGGGAGATTGCGCACCAGCGACCCAAACCCGGTAAAGACCAAAGGGGACTGCAAAGCGGCGGCATCGCCAATGCTGATCACTCGGTCCCAGGCCACGCGGCGTTCCCCAAACCGACTGCTGAAATGCCCCGGAATATAGCCAAAGGTGGCCTTGACCCACTGCAACTGTTCCATTTCGCAACGCCGGTACTCAGGCAGGATATGGAAAAAGTCTTCGTACAGCTCCAGCAGGGAACCCGGATTTTCTGGGCAGGGCTGGTGGTAGTGGAACAGGTACACCGTTAGTTCATCCCGCGCTCCCGGAAATAACTCCCAGATCAACTGCCGCCCGCGCGAGATGTCCCCGTGACTGTGAAGCACATCTCCGTAACGCCGGTCCCACACCTGGGGGTCCAATCCCCGCAACACCGCCCCGACCGTGGGGCACACGCTGTCAAAGGCCCGTCCGCCGTTGAGTTGCCAGGCAATGGGCGAAGCCGTCCCCATCGCATCCACCAGCAACCGCCCCGTGACTTGCTGGGTTTGCCCCGTGCGTAAACACCGGAACTGGACCTTGACCCCCTGGGCGCCGATTTCCGCTTGGAGAAACTCGCATTCGTCCTGGATAGTTCCTCCAGCCCGGCGCAACTTTTCCCCCGCCAATTCCAGGAGCTTTTGTGCCTCCAGCGCTACGTTCAACACCGTCGGCGTGTGTAGCACCGGCGCTCGCACCCGTTTGGGCACCTCCGGCCAGTAGAACTGGTGAAACCCATCTTCGTACTCACAGGCAATCGTGCGCTCAATTTCGGCGGCGGTAAACAGATTCAGGTCGATCAGGGCTTGCAGCTCGGCGCGGGAGATGTTCCATTCTCGGTTCATCCGCCCAAACGGCAGCCGCTCCAGCAGCAACACCCGGTAGCCCAAGCGGGCCATCACCGCTGCGTGTAAAGCCCCCAGAGCGCCCCCCACGTACACTAGGTCGTAGTCCGGTCGGGCGTCCACCGTCCCCGGAAACAGCACCCGGTTGACCTGAGGATTGCGCACCCCCTGGCGCCAGCGCTGCTCCCACCAATACACCCGCTTTAGGTCAGATGCGCCGTTGGGTATCTTCTGGAAAAAATGCACTGTCGCCGGGTAGTAGGGAGCCAGGGCTGTGAAAACGTCTGTCTGGGTCAGGTCGACCTCCGGAAAGGCTGGATACTGCAGGGGGAACTCCCGGTCCAAAGCAGCCGTCAACTGCCGCAACCAGACGCGCTCACCAGGTCCCGCTTGCCAGCGAAACACCTTGAGGTAGGTCGTGCGCTGCAACCCCCATGTCACCACCGTCCACTCGCCGCTCCCCTGGCGCAGGTGCAACCCTGTCGGCGTTGGCGTCACCGTCAACCCTGGCGCTGACCACCGCTGCAACCAGGCCCGCACCCGCTCGACCACCGGACAAGGAATCTCTCGGTACAACAGCTCCTGGATCACCGGCCTCCATCCCCAAAATTTGTTACACTCTTAAAAGCATCCTTAAAAAAGTTTACATTCTTCTCATAATAGCGGGGACATTATCTATAGGGTATTACTTACTGTACTTACTGATTGTGGCCTGCGATGGTACTGCCGATTCCCCAGACCCCTGAAGAATTTGCGGCGCTGCGGCAGCAACCCCCCAGTCCGGACCGGATTGCGGTGGCGATTGCGGGGGTGGTGCGTTTAGGGCAAGCAGCAGGGCAATCCCTGGCGGACCTGCAGGCGCAAATTCTCGCGGAAGATGGCCTATTGGAACCAGCGACGCGCTGCTGGTTGAGCCAACTGGTGGCCCAGGCGTGGGAACTCATGGCCCCAGAAGCACCTGCGTCGTACAGTGGGTGAGGGCTTGGCTCAAGGCGGCGTGAATCCAACCGTTGGTAGCCAGCAAGCGCCCCGAAAAAACATCCACCGGGTTGCCGTCGTAGGCGGTGACCAGGCCGCCTGCCTCCCGCACCAGAACAATCCCGGCGGCGATGTCCCAGGGGGATAGGCCTCGCTCCCAGTAGCCGTCGAGTCGTCCACAGGCGACGTAGGCCAGGTCGAGGGCCGCCGAGCCGCCCCGGCGTATCCCTTGACAACGGTGGGTCAGGTGGCAAAACTCGGCGTAGTTATTGTCGGGGGTTTCCCGGCGGTCGTAGGCAAAACCCGTCACCAGCAGGCTGCGCTCTAGCGTGTCTGTACGGGAGACGCGCATGGGTTGCCGGTTGCAGGTAGCACCGAGTCCCTGGGCGGCCCGGAAAAGTTCCTGGCGCAGGGGGTCGAGCACCACTCCCACCACTGGCTCCCTCTGGAACAACAACCCGACGGAAACGCTGAACATCGGGTACTGGTGGGCGAAATTGGTTGTGCCGTCGAGGGGGTCCACCGCCCAAAGAAAGTCCTGCTGGGGATGCACCTGCTGCCAGCCCGATTCCTCCGCCAGGATGTTGTGACTGGGAAAGTGGCGTTGGAGCACCTCCAGGATGGCGGCTTCCGATTCGCGGTCGGCGACGGTGACTAAATCACCGCTGTAGCTCTTTTCTTCGATTTCGGCCAGCTTTCCCCAGTAGGTCTGCAACACAGCGGCGCCCGCCCAGGCAGCTTCCGTGGCGATGTCGAGGTAGATGGCCAATTCCTGCTGGGAAAGAGGTTCCATGGGTCTTTTCTGCCTCCAAACCGCAACATTTTTTTACTCTACCTAGCATTTGCCTAGCCGCATGGGATACCATCGGAAATAAGATTAGGACGGTTGTAAATCCTGTTAAAATTGAGTTAAATTAGACACAATCACTTAAAGGTAGGGCGTCTGATACGGTGCGTGGGTCTATGGCGGCAACAGCGACGTTGGATAACCGGAAGGAACGGATTTTGGTGGTGGATGACGAGGCCAGCATTCGCCGGATTTTAGAGACTCGTCTTTCCATGATTGGTTACGACGTGGTGACGGCGGCGGATGGGGAGGAGGCCTTGACTGTCTTTCGTCGGGAACACCCGCACCTGGTGGTGTTAGATGTCATGATGCCCAAGCTGGACGGTTACGGCGTTTGTCAGGAGTTGCGCAAGGAGTCCGACGTGCCAATCATCATGCTGACGGCCTTGGGGGATGTGGCAGACCGGATTACGGGCTTAGAGCTGGGGGCGGATGACTACGTGGTGAAGCCCTTTTCGCCTAAGGAACTGGAGGCTCGCATCCGGTCGGTGTTGCGCCGGGTGGAGAAAAATGGCAGCACTAGCAACATTCCCAGTTCGGGGGTCATTGTCGTTAACAACATCAAAATTGACCTGAATAAACGCCAAGTGTACAAAAACAACGAGCGGGTTCGCCTAACGGGGATGGAGTTCAGCCTGTTAGAGCTACTGGTCAGTCGCTCTGGGGAACCTTTTTCCCGCACGGACATCCTTCAGGAGGTGTGGGGCTATACACCAGAGCGGCATGTGGATACGCGTGTGGTGGATGTCCACATTTCCCGCCTGCGGGCCAAGTTAGAGGACGACCCCAGCAACCCGGATTTGATCCTAACGGCGCGTGGCACGGGTTACCTGTTCCAGCGCATTACGGACCAGAACAAGGCGTCGGAGTAAGGTTAGGAAAACCAACAGCGGGACCTTGTCCACAGCTAAACTGCTTGAGTTACGGATTTTTGCCTGCAACTCCCAAGTATCCGTTGGCGGTTGAGACGGAACTTTTTGCCCAGTAGCAGCGCTACCGTTTTAGGATGTCCTGAGGACGCGCGAGTGTGATTTGGCCTTCGGGCAATTTGGGGGAATAACCCAACTGGATAGCCTTCTCGGCCAAAGCGGGAGTGTCTGGGTCAGTCACGCCGTGGCACACGCCCCAGTATAAAACGTAGGACGCATAGTGGGACATGGCACGAGGGCCGTTGACTGGGTCCAGTAGGTGGGCTGTGTAGTTGCCAGGGTTGCCAAAGATGTAGGCTGGGCGCGTGCGCGAGCAGTAAGCGTACTCCTGGCGGCGAGTCTGGAAACTCGCAGGGGGTGATTTATCTTCCATCCAGGTGCGTTGCCCAACGGTCACTCGGTAGAGTCGCCCCTGGGGCGTTTGTTGCTCTAGCCGCACGCTCAACACCTGAGTCTGGACACATTGCCCTTGCCGGCAGGTGGTGTACAGGATGGGTTTGCCCCGACCTCCTTGGGGTTGGGCAAGCGCCGGTAGCCCCAGACTCCACAGCCCAACTAGGCCAATGACGACAGCACGCATGCGTTCAGTCCCCCTGATTTCTATTTGATTATGGCTGCTGGGATAGGTGTCGTTCAATCGCCGCAATACACTCGGCCACCGATTTCCTTTGCCGCATCGCCTCAACCAAAGCCCAGTAGGCTGCGGCGTGGGTTTGTAGCAGGGCTTGGGCTTCCCGTTGGGCCAACCGCAGTCGCCAAGGCCGTTCCGCTGGTGGAAAACCCTCTAAATGGCGTAGCGCCTGCTCCTGATCCAGAACACCGCCCCGCACGTCGCCGTAAAGCCATTCCTCAGCGGCAACCCCTGCCATCCACACCACCGGACAGCGAGGCCAGAGCGATAGGGGAACTGCACCCAACCGCACACCCGCTTCCGTCGGGGGATAACCGCGCCGCCAACTGCTCCAGCTATCCAGTGTGTAATCTTCAATGGGAATTCCCATCAAGTGTGCGACGAGAAAGTGACCCGCTTCGTGGTGCAAGACCCGCTCGGATGGCCATAGTCCCAGCAGGAAGGTCAATCCCTGCGATTGCCACAACCAGGCATCGGCGGTGGCCAGCCCCATGAGAACTAGGGTGGTACTAGCAACCCACGCCGGGGAAAGGTGAAACCAAGGCCCGAGCAGTGCCGCTAGGGTGAGACCAAACACGACAACAGCCACGAGATTCACCCAGCGTTCCTCATTCATCATCGGGTATGGAGCGCGCTTGGACATCTACGACGGGGCCGTCGGTCGGGCTTGCCGATGCGCCACCAAACAATAGGGTGGATAGTTCACCCACCAGGATCGCCAGCAACAAGCCATCATCTATCCAGCCTAAGAAGGGGAACACATCAGGGGCGATATCCACCGGGCTTAGTAAATACAGCAACGACCCGAGTATCAACAGCCACCGGTAGGGCGAGTAGCGCAACGTGTCCCGATACCAACGATAGAAACTGGCGAAAGGCTGCACGGAGTGACTCATATAGTACTGTCTTTTCCAGTTTAGTCCGGTTCTTCGGTGTATGGCGTATCCCCCTTGGCTGCACTGGCTGGATGAATGTCCCAGCACCAACACCTGGGCGCTGCAATCTCTAGCGCGTTTACAACCGGGAGATGTCATCTACACGCCACGGCAAACGGCTGGTCGCGGGCGAGAGGGACGAGCCTGGTATGCGCCACCGGGGGTGTTGACGGCTTCGTTTGTACTGCATCCCGTTGTGGCAGCACACCTCCCTCAGTTGAGCTTAGCGGCGGGACTGGCGGTGATCCATGCCGTCGAAGATACGGTTCCCCTCTCGCCTGGCACCCTAGGCATCAAATGGCCGAATGACGTGGTGCTCAATGGCCGCAAGTTAGCCGGGGTGTTGTGTGAGCCGTCGTTGCCCTGGGTTGTGGTGGGCGTTGGCCTCAACCGCGCAGTGGATTGGCATACAGTTCTCGCAACGGCAGCGCCAAATTTATCCCTCGCCCAAGTCGCCAGTCTACTGGACGTCACACCCCATCCACCCGATGTCCTAACGGTGCTGAGTACATTGCGGCGTTACCTGCTCGAAGCCCACAGTTTGCTCCAGCGGGGGGGATGGGCTAAACTCTTGCCCCAGTTGCGCCAGCGGGATGTGCTGGATGGTTGCCCCTTGGTGATTCACACGGGTCAGCAAACGATGGCAGGCGTAGGGGCGGGCCTGGATGACCAGGGGCGCTTGCTACTGCAGGGAGCGGACGGAACTATCCACGCCCTCACAGCCGGACATGTAGTGCGCTGGGAACCGTTACGTTTCGTCGGGGATTAAGGTCAGCACCGCTTGCCCTGCAGTAACCGGTTGTCCGGGTTGACGGAGAATTTGGGCGACCATCCCAGCGCAGGGGGCCAGCACCTCAATTTCCGTTTTCATGGCTTCAATGACAGCCACCTTTTGACTAGGGGCCACCCGCGCCTGGGGAGTGACATCTACCCGCCGCACCGTACCGCTCACTTCGGCGTAGACCGCCACTTGTCCTTCAGGAATTTCTACCTCTGACAAGGCAGCCGTAAAGACGGGTACCTCCTGACTCGCGCGGTCAAATTCCCCAGCCGCCACCCAGCGCTCCCGTTCCGCGTTGAAGGCTTGCTGTTGTTGGGTCTTGAACGCTTGAATCTCGGCCGCGTTTTGCGCCAAAAAGGCCAAGTAGTCTCGCAGTCGAAAGGTCTGCTCGTATATCTCCAATTTGACCCGACCGTAGATCAGGTCTTCCCGATAGCGCAGGAGTTCTTCAGCAGTGACTGGGAAAAAGCGAATCTGGTCAAAAAACCGCAGCAACCAGGGACGAGAAAACTCGCGGGTTCGACGGTAGCGGTTCCAGACAGGTACGGTGCGTCCTACTAACTGATACCCCCCTGGTCCCTCCATGCCATAGATGCAGAGGTAGGCGCCGCCAATCCCTACAGCATTTTCCGGCGTCCAGGTGCGGGCCGGATTGTACTTGGTGGTTACCAGCCGATGCCGCGGATCCAAAGGAGTAGCCACAGGCGCTCCCAGGTACACATCCCCCAAGCCCAGCACCAAGTAACTGGCGGCAAACACAATGTCATGCACCTGCTCGATAGCAGCCAAGCCGTTGATGCGCCGGATAAATTCCAGATTGCTGGGGCACCAGGGAGCATCTGGCCGCACCAACTGCATGTATTTCTCGATGGCTAATTGAATCGCGGGGTCGTTCCAGGACAGGGGCAAATACACGATGCGCGTCGGCACCTCCATGTCCTGGACTGGAGGCAACTCCCGCTCCGCCTGGGCCAGCAGTTCCAGCAATGCCGCGCGGGGCAAACGCCGGTTGTCGTAATGCACCTGCAACGAGCGAATCCCCGGTGTCAGGTCAATAATTCCTGGTAGCCGCTGCGTCTGGAGCCAGGTCATCAGAGCATGCACCCGAAACCGCAGGGTCAAATCCAACGTCAACGGGCCGTATTCAATCAAGATGTATTTATCTCCCGCCTGGCGATAAGTGACGCCCACCGGATGGGTTTCAGTCTCCTGGCGCAGGATGGGGTTTTCTATCACAGTTAGCGCCGCAGGCCGGGGTTGGGGTTGCAGGGTAGCAAGTTCACGTTCTTGTTGCTCCTCCCAGGCGCGGGCCATTTCCTCATCAATGGGCACAAACCGCACCGTATCCCCTGGTTTCAATTGCCCGATTTTCCACAGTTCCGCCTGCACAATGGTAGCTGGACACACAAACCCACCCAAGCTCGGTCCATCGCACCCCAAGATGATAGGCATATCCCCGGTAAAATCAATCGTGCCGATGGCGTAGGCGTTGTCGTGGATGTTGGACGGGTGCAATCCCGCTTCTCCCCCATCCGGTCTGGCCCAGGTGGGCTTGGGACCAATCAGGCGAATGCCCGTGCGGTCTGAATGGTGATGCACCACCCAGGCGTGGTTCAACAACATTTCGATGTCCTCTGGCGTAAAAAAGTCGGGTGCCGCGTGGGGGCCAATCATCACCCCAATCTCCCAGGCGTGGGTGTAAGTCGGGATGAGTTCCGGGGGTAAAGCTTGGGGTCTGTCTTCCCCTGACCAAGGGACTAACGGTAATACATCCCCTGTTCGCAGCGCTCGGCCTGCAGCTCCCCCGAATTGTCCGAGGGTAAACGTCGCCCGACTGCCCAGGTACGGCGGCACAGGAATACCCCCCTGGATAGCAATGTAGGTGCGGCAACCGGGTCCCTGTACCGCTTTGAGTTCGAGCACGCTTCCCGCCGGCACCACCACCGTTTGCCAGTAGGGGATGTCCTGGCCATTTAATTTTGCTGGCATGTAAGCTCCCGTTAGACATATCCGCGTCGGTGCGTTGAACCGCAACGTTGGCCCCACCAGTGTACATTCCAGTCCAGCGGCATCGGGTGGATTCCCCAGCAAACGATTGCCCCAGCGAAACGCCAGATGGTCCATCGGTCCCGACGGTGGCACCCCCACATCCCAGTAGCCCAAGCGCCCGGGATAATCCTGCACCGTCGTCATGGTTCCCGGTGCCAACACCTCTATCGTGTGGGGTTGATAGGGAAAATCCCCTAACAGACGGGTGTGCACCTCTCCCTGCTGAAACGCGGGCGCCGCCAACACCTGTTGCAAATACTCCAGGTTGGTGACAATGCCGGCGATGGTGGTTTGGTCCAGGGCTGCTTGTAATTTTCGGAGCGCTGCCGTCCGGTTTGTCCCGTGGGCAATCGCTTTGGCTAGCAACGGGTCATAAAACGGCGTTACTTCCGTGCCTGTTTCAATCCAGTGGTCCCAGCGAATACCGGATGCCAACTGTACATAGGTCAACGTCCCAGCGCTGGGTTGGAAATTTTTATGGGGGTCTTCGGCGTAAATCCGGACCTGGATGGCATGACCGTGGGGATTGGGTGTCCAGGCATCGAAAAACGCCCGCTCACCCGCCGCCAGTCGCACCATCCATTCCACCAAATCCACGCCCCAGACCAGCTCGGTGACCCCATGCTCCACCTGCAGGCGGGTGTTGACTTCCAGGAAGTAAAACCGTTCCGTCTGCACGTCATAAATAAATTCCACCGTGCCCGCTGATTGGTACTGCACCGCTTCGCCTAGCCGTCGGGCTGCTGCTGCTAAGGCCTGGCGGATTTCCTCACGCAAACCGGGCGCTGGTGTTTCTTCAATCACCTTTTGATTCCGGCGTTGAGTCGAACAGTCCCGTTCCCCCAGCGCCAGTACCCGCCCCTGCCCATCCCCAAAAATTTGCACCTCAATGTGGCGCGCCCTCGGGATGTACTTTTCCAGGAAGACACCTGCGTTACCAAAGTTGGCCTGGCTCAGGCGTTGCACCTGCTCATAGGCTGCGGCCAGTTCTGCCGGGCTATAGCAACAGCGCATCCCAATCCCACCGCCGCCTGCCGTGCTTTTGAGCATGACCGGGTAACCGATGTCAGCCGCCGCCGCTTGAGCTTCCTGGAGACTATTTAATAAGGATGTGCCGGGCACCAGGGGAATGCCGTGGGCTTCGGCTAGAGAACGGGCGACGTGTTTGAGACCGAATTGGCGCACCTGTTCCGGTTTGGGGCCGATGAATACCAGTCCTTGTTGGGCGCAGGCGTCAGCAAAATCGGCATTTTCGCTTAGGAACCCGTAGCCTGGATGAATCGCCTCTGCCCCCGTCGCCCTGGCAATTTCCAAAAACCGGTCTGCGCACAGGTAACTCTCGCTCGCCAGGGTTCCCCCTAGGGGTTGGGCCTCGGTGGCCATTTGCACGTGGAGACTGTGGCGGTCTGGTTCTGAATACACAGCCACACTGGCAATGCCCAGCCGATTCAGCGTACGAATGACGCGACACGCAATTTCCCCCCGGTTGGCCACCAAGACCTTGCGGAACATCCCCTTACGCAGCGTCCCAGACCAGCAGGCGGATTGGAGTAGGGTTGTAGGCGTTGCAGGGGTTATTGATCTGGGGACAGTTGGAAATCAGCACCATCACATCCATCTCTGCCCGCAGGTCCACGTATTTCCCCGGCGCGGAAATCCCATCCACAATCTCCAAGCGCCCATCGGCAGTCACCGGCACGTTCATGAAGAAATTGATATTGCTCACCAAATCCCGCTTGTGCAGGCCGTACTTGCTCAGCTCCAGCAGGAAATTCTCCACACAGGCGTGCAGGTGCTTCTTGTGCAACCCGTAGCGCACCGAATTGCTCTCCATGCTGCAAGCACCTCCCAGCGTGTCGTGGCGGCCACAGGTATCCGCAATCACCGTCATCAGCACGTTGCCCAGGTTGGAGATGAGCTGGGTTCCCGTGGTGATAAAGATATTGCCCTGGCGCACTACCGTATCAGGGGCGCTGTAGCGTTCGGACGGGTCATGGGCGTTATAAATCAGGGTGTCCACCGCCTGGTTGCCCTCCAGGTCCACAATCCGCAGGACTTGGCCTTTGGTAATCACCTTGGACCAGGGTTGACGCGCCGGCAGCACATAGTCGTAAATTGCTTGGGCTGGGTCCAGTACACGTTCCGTCGTCGCCACCATGATGGTCACCTCCTTACGTACAACAACAGCACAGAATTACAGCGCGTAGGTCGGCATGAGCGGTCGTTGCAGCCACCAGGTATCGGTGTTGATGAAGGCCCGTTTTGCCTCTTCATTGGCCGTGCGGCACAGGTCATCAGGTCCCGGCGCAGGGGAACGCCACACCGTCAGTTGCACCGGCGGCGGGTTGTAGGTCGTGTCGGGATGCAGGACGTGGGGGCAATTGGCAACCACCACCAGCACATTCATTTCCGCCCGTAGGTCAATGAAGCTCCCTGGTTTGGCCGCTGTGGCATCGTAGTGCAACTCGCCATTGGGTCCCACCGTCACCCGGCTAAAGAAATTCACACAGGGCATCAAATCCCGGCGACTCATACCCCACTTGCCCAGCGCCCGCAAAAACTGGTCTCGCGCGTTGTGGAAATCCCGCCGGCCAAACTTGTCATCGCCCCCTTCCCCATACTTGGCGCGGTTGCGCTCCGGCGTACTGCACCCGCAAATCAGGTCATGCCCGTTGGACGTGTCCTCGGTGATGGAAAACAACACCCGCCCCATGTCCGAGTAGAGCACCATCCCCTTGCGCAAAAACGCATTGAACTGAATCTTGGCCGTATCCGCCACATTCAGCCGCTCCATGGGTCGGTCCGCGTTGTAGCAAATCATGGACACCCCGTGGGACCCGCCCAAATCCGTGATGCGCAGCGTTTGCCAGCGGGGGACAATGCCGTGCCAATAGGCCCCACCTGGTAACTTTTCCGACCAGACCACCAACTCCGGTGCAATGTCCGTGGGATTGATTGTGGCAACCATCGCTCTCCCTCCATGCGGTTCAAAACAACGAAGCCCAGGAGTCTCGTCATCCAGCCTGTTGCCAGACCTTCAGCACGTCCTCCCGGGCTTTTATCCCGCCGTGTGACCGCTACCTGTTCGGGTAACGGCTTGCTTCTCTTGGACCAGTCGCGGCTACTGCCGCCGGAACCCTAGAAGCTCTCCTGCTTGCTCTATTGCCACAAACTAACCCTGCAACACTGGCAAAACAGTCGCCTACGCTACTTTTTACAAAAATTTACATGCCAGCCAGTGTCGTCATCGCGCCTTGCAGGTGAGCCAGCAGGAGTTTTTGGTGGTGCAGGATGCGGGCTTCCAGGGGGTGAACCGGTCCCGGCTGGTAGCGACCGCTGGCGTAACCCCTTTGCACTGATTCCGCCAGGGCCATGTCTTCCCGCATGAAAGCCTCTAGTTCAGCCAGCAGTTCGTCCAGGTTGGTCTCTGGCATCCCGTAAATGTCCGTCACCACATCGCACTCGTCCACTGTCACGGGGTCAATGCGCAGGCAAGCCAGGGAGCCGTCGGGGAGCGCCAGGATGTGCAGGTTGGGGAACACCCCGAACGTGTAGAAATGGGTTTGGTTTTCCGGCGGCAAATCCCTACGCACCCGATGGCAAGCCAACCATTCTGGGGGCACCGGCGTCACCAGGGCATTGACGTAGCGACCAAAGCGATGCTGGTAATGGCGCACCGGTCCCTGCAGGCGGTGGAGCGTCTGGCTGTGAGCGACCGCCACGTGGTAATCGCACAGCGTGTTGTCGTGATAGACCTTCCAGTTGCAGGCCACCCGCCGGGTCTGCTGGTGCCGCCACCGCCATTCCCCCTGCGCGTACAGACCCAGCATTTGCGACATAGGCGCTAGATACTCCGCCAACGGCATCACGTCCGGGTTGAAACTCACAAACAGCAATCCTTGCCAAACTGCAACGTGCACCGGCTGCAACGGATAATCCCGACCGTCAAACCCTTCGCCAAACCCTTTCTGCCGCGCCGCTGCTACAAATTGCCCTTGCAAGTCATACACCCAGGCGTGGTACGGGCAAATCAGGCGCTTGGTCTGAAAAATCCCCGGTTCTGGACAAAGTTCCATCGCCCGGTGGGGACACAGGTTGTGAAATCCCTGCAATTGCCCGGCTTCATCCCGGATGACCAGCACGCTCACACCCGCAATGTGGGTTGCCCAAACCGTTCCCGGCATGGCAACTGGTTCGGCTGGCCCGAGATACAACCAGGTCTGGTGAAAAATCTGTGCTTGTTCCTGGGGAATCAACGTTGGGTCTGTGTAATGCTGCGCCTGCAGCAGGAATCGGTCAAGTTTCATACTGCGGTCATACAAACAACGCCATTATTCCGGCTGAGCAGGCAACGGCTTGAACTCAGTCGCTATCACCAGCTCTCCCGGAAGCAGTCCTCATCCTTGCCCCCGCCACCCTGGAAAAAAGTATAAAAAACTACTTCTTTACAAAAATTTACAATTAAAAATTTTGGGGGCTTATATATGTATCGGGGTAAAGAGAGAGAAAAATAACTGTAGCTTTTGATACTGTTTTTCAGAAAACGAAATTGGGATGGTGAAAAAGGAGCTTGCTGGTAAAACGGTCAAGTGTCAGCAGGCACCTTTCAGTGCGGGTTTGTATCGCTATGAGACGAAAATCATCTCAGCTTGCTGGGGTTTTGTTTGTGCTGAGTTTGTTGCTGGCGGTTAGTTGCGGGCCAGCGAATGTCACGTCCGATGATGTTGTGGTGCGGCTTGGTTTTAGTGCTTGGCCAGGCTGGTTTCCCTGGCAAGTCGCCCAGGAGAAAGGCATCTTTCAGAAGCACAATGTGCGTGTGGAATTGCAATGGTTTGACAGCTACACTGACTCTATGAATGCCCTCAAAGCCGAGCAACTCGATGCCAATTCACAAACGTTAAACGACACAATTAGTGCCGTGGCTGGTGGGGCTGACCAGGTGATTGTTTTGGTCAACGATAACTCCACCGGTAATGACCAAATTATCGTGCGCGAAGGCATCAACACTCTGGCGGATTTGAAGGGCAAAAAACTAGCAGCCGAAGAAGGCTCTGTCAGTCATTTCTTCCTATCGTTGGTGTTAGAACGGGCGGGGTTAACGTTGCAGGATATTACCTTTGTGCCCTTGGAAACGGGGAAAGCCGCCGCCGCTTTTGCCGCTGGTCAAGTGGATGGGGTCGCTGTTTTTGCACCCTTTACCACCCAGGCCTTGAAACGACCGGCTAGCAAAGTGTTAACCAGTTCCAAGGATTTTCCAGGTGCCATTTCCGACCATTTGGTCTTTACTCGCCGGTTTGTGGAGCAGTACCCACAGCAGGTGCAAAAAGTGGTGGATGCCTGGTTCGATACGCTCAAGTACATTCAGGAACATCCTGATGAATCAGTAGCCATCATGGCGAAACGGGCTAACGTCACGGTGGCTGAATACAAGCAATATGCTACCGGCACTCGCATTTTTAATGCCCAAGAAAATGTCACAGCCTTTCAACCCGGCAAGGACATGACATCCCTACCATTTGCAGCCCAGAAAGTCAGTGCCTTTTTGGTGCAGACAGGACTGGCAAAAACTCAACCCGATGTAAGTCGGTTATTCGATGACCGATTTGTGAAAACCTACGTCGCCCAAGCTCAGTAACGCCTAGGCCATGACTCCCGACTCGACACCCCCCCAAATGACGCCGCGCCGTTTGCCAAAGCCGTCTCTACAGCCATCGGTATTCTGGCGCTTGGCTGAAGATATCCCCGCCCCCCTGTACCGGCGATTAATGCTGGTGTCAGTACTAGTGCCCCTAGTGGCCTGGTGGTTGCTAACCACGTTTGGACAGGTGGACGCCAAGTTTTTGCCATCGCCAGGGCAGGTTGCCACGGCAGCACTCCGGCTAGGTCAATCCGGGGAATTGTGGCAGGACACCTGGGCCAGTTTGCGGCGGGTGGGCATTGGGTTTGGGTTGTCGGTACTGGTGGCGGTGCCAGTAGGCGTTTTGATGGGGTGTTTCCAGAGTTTGCGGGCGCTGGGAGAACCCCTATTTGGGTTGATGCGGTATATGCCGGCGCCAGCGTTTATCCCCTTGCTGATTCTGTATCTGGGGATTGACGAAGCCCCCAAAATTGCCCTGATTTTTATCGGTACTTTTTTCTACAACGCTCTGATGGTCATGGACACAGTGAAATTTGTCCCCAAGGAGTTAATTGAAGCGACCTACATGCTGGGTGGTAATCGGGTGAATACAGTTATACGGGTGATTTTTCCCCATGTATTGCCGGGAATTTTGGATACGTGCCGGATCAATTTTGCATCGGCGTGGCAGCTTGTAATTGTGGCAGAACTGGTGGCGGCAACCGAAGGCTTGGGACGGCGGATCAGTTTAGCAGGACGGTTCCTGCGCACGGATGAAATTTTTGTGGGTTTGATGGTCATCGGACTCATTGGTTTGGGTCTAGATTTGTTCTTCCAATATCTGGTGCGGGTGACCTGTCGGTGGGCGCAGCCAGAATGAAGGTTTTTGAGTTGTTGCTTCGGAGGTGATGTATGTTTCTGCAAGTGCGTGAGTTGACCAAGGTTTTCTCCACCCGGCAAGGGCCTTTGCTAGTGCTGGAGAATATCAATCTCTCCGTTGCGCAGGGGGAATTTGTCTGTGCCGTGGGGGCGTCCGGTTCTGGAAAATCCACCTTGCTTCGACAGATCGCAGGCCTTGACCAACCGACGCGGGGCGGGGTGTGGATTGACGGCCAGCGAGTGACGGGTCCGGGGGCCGACCGGGGCATGGTATTTCAGCACTACACGCTCTACCCCTGGATGACGGCGCAGCAGAATGTGGAGTTTGGTTTAGAGCTGCAGGGGGTGCCGAAACGGGAACGGCGAGAACGGGCGCGTTACTACCTGCAGATGGTGGGGTTAAGTCACTTCACCCAGGCGCTGCCCCGGCAGTTATCCGGTGGCATGAAACAACGGGTGGCGATTGCACGGGCGCTGGCGACGGAACCTCGGTTGCTCCTGCTGGATGAACCCTTCGGCGCTCTGGACCTGCACACGCGGGAGATGATGCACGAATTTATGCTGGACCTGTGGCAGCGCACGGGTCTGACAGTGTTCATGATTACGCATGACGTGGAGGAGGCGGTGTTTCTATCCACGCGCATCTTTGCCCTGAGTGCGCGTCCCGGTCGCATCGTGCGTGAAATCACGGTAGACTTGCCTGATCGTTCCCAGGGGGTGATGGCGACCAAACGGCACCCCCGTTTCCATGACTACCGGGATGAGCTGGTGATGCTGTTGCGACAAACGGGTCAGGCGGCTCAACGGCGAGCAGTGGCGATGGCGGCCTGACATGGGGAGTGACGTTCGCCTAGACCTTCAATCCCTACGCCAAGCCTACATCGCTGGTAAACTCGCGCCCACTCAGGTGGTGAAGCAGGTTTACGAGCGCATCGAACGCTACAGCGACCCAGCGGTATGGATTTATCTGGCTCCCCCAGCAGAGAGCTTGGCCCGGGCAGCGCACCTGGAAACCCGTGACCCGGCGGGCTTACCCCTGTACGGTATCCCTTTTGCCATCAAGGACAACATTGACTGGGCGGGAGTACCCACAACGGCTGGCTGCCCAGCGTTTGCCTATGTCCCAGCAGTTTCGGCAACGGTCGTAGCGAAGTTGGAGGCCGCTGGCGCGATTCCCATTGGCAAGACCAATCTCGACCAGTTTGCGACGGGGCTGGTGGGGACGCGCTCGCCCTACGGCATTTGCCGCAATCCCTGGCATCCAGAGTACATTCCTGGCGGGTCCAGTTCCGGCTCGGCGGTGGCGGTGGCGGCGGGTTTGGTGAGTTTTAGCCTGGGGACGGATACGGCAGGTTCAGGTCGGGTGCCGGCAGCGCTCAACGGCATCGTCGGTCTCAAACCTACGCGCGGTTATCTCAGCACCAGGGGCGTTGTACCGGCAGTGCGCAGTTTGGATTGCGTGTCCATCTTCGCCCAGACGGTGGGGGATGCCCAAGCTGTTTTCCAGGTGGCGGCGGGTTTTGACCCGGAAGACCCCTTTTCTCGGCGACCGGCTCCACCCCCGGCGTTACCCCCAACAACGGTGCGTCTAGGCGTTCCCCCGCTGGAACAGTTGGACTTTATGGGCAATCAAGCGGCGGCCCAAAACTACCAGGCGGCGGTGCAGCGGTTTGCCGATATAGGCGCACAGGTGGTGACGGTGGATATTCAGCCGTTTCTCGCCGCTGGGGAATTACTCTACGAAGGAGCGTGGCTGGCCGAACGCACGGCGGCGGTTGGGGATTTTTTAGTCCAGGACCATCCCGGCCTAGACCCGACAGTACGCCAGATCATCCTGGCGGGACGAGAGATTTCGGGTGTCCAGGTGTTCCGGGACATGTACCGCCTGCAAGCGCTGCAACGGGAAACCGAAGCTCAATGGGAACGGATGGACCTGCTGCTGTTGCCAACGATAGGGACAGCCTACCGGGTGCAGGAGGTGCTGGCGCAACCGGTGGAACTGAACCAGCGTTTAGGGCGCTACACCAACTTTGTGAATTTGTTGGATTTGTGTGCGCTGGCGTTGCCCAGTGGCTTTCAGCCTGATGGGTTGCCAACAGGTGTCACTTTGATAGCCCCAGCTTGGCACGAAGCGCAGTTGTGCGCATGGGGTGAGCGTTATAGCTAAGCTGCTTTAGTTTGTCAGAGAGAGGAGAGAAAACCCAAAGGCCAGGCCGTGCGCTGGGACTCAAGGGCTGACAACCATAGATGGCTTGGCTATATTACCAGGCGCTGCCACGGAGAAAAGACCCGTGAGTATGACGGAACCCTGGGTGCGCTTAGCAGTGGTGGGCGCTCATCTCACCGGTCAACCCTTGAATGGGGAATTGCTGGCGTTGCAGGCTCGATATGTACGCACCTGTACCACAGCTCCTATTTACCGTCTCTACGCGCTGCCCGGGG
The DNA here is from genome assembly GCA_025062155.1 of Gloeomargarita sp. SKYB120. Lineage (NCBI taxonomy): Bacteria > Bacillati > Cyanobacteriota > Cyanophyceae > Gloeomargaritales > Gloeomargaritaceae > Gloeomargarita > Gloeomargarita sp. SKYB120. The sequence goes on from JANXAM010000004.1 coordinate 59,685, forward strand.
GAGAAATCCCTAAGCCAGGTCTCATCCGTCAACCGCCGGGCCAACCGGGTTACGCCATCGAGGTAGAGGTATGGGAACTGCCGGTGGGAAATTTCGGTCGCCTGGTAGCGCAAATTCCTTCGCCCCTAGGGATTGGGACCGTAGTGCTAGCTGACGGCGAGATGGTGAAAGGTTTTTTGTGTGAATGGTTTGCTATCGTGAACGCCCTAGATATTTCCCATTTCGGGGGTTGGCGAGCCTACTTACGCCAGAGCTACAGCAATCCCACTTGAGGGCACAACAGCCTAGGAACGACTAGGCAATCCCTTCTCGACGTAGCCAAGTCATTCCCCCTTCTTCATTGCCAGTCTAACTGGGTATTGTCATATATAGCTAAAATTACAAAACTTGACATAATTCACAGATGGTTTTATTGACCAGGGATTGCAGATGTTCCACCGCACTTGCCTGTAATTTTCACACCTTTTGCTTAATTCGATACCATACATGCTTAATGGGATTTAAATCTGGTGAATATCTAGGCAAATATATCAGCTCACACCCAGCCGCTTCCACCACTTGCCTAACCGCCGCCGACCGGTGAAAACTGGCATTGTCCATCACTATCTTTTTGCCAGGACCAATCGCTGGTAACAACCACTCACGCAACCAAGTTAAAACGACCTGTAAATTGCAGCTCCCTATCCAGGTTAATGGCTCAATTAATCTCCCGAGATAATCACTACCCATCATATCCCACCCGCCTTCTTCCCATAATTACATAAACTGCTCGCTGGTCAATGCCGGATGGGTCTATGTAAACAACTTCTTCCCGCTTCACAGCCTTCATGTTCTCGAGATATGCTTGCCGCTGTTGCTCGTCTTTTAAGCGCCCTACAAATCGTCATACTAGCCGCCATTTCCTTCTGGGTCAGACTGGAATTTGCTTCGACAAACTTGCGAAATTTATGACTATGCCCCTTTTGGTAACCGGTTTTAGACCATTGCTTGAGCCAACGTTGTAACGTGCGATACCCGATGTGGAACATTTGGCTCACTTCGACCAGTTTCGCACCCCCCACGACCGCTTCAATGGCTTTCTGACGCAGGTCTGTGCTGTAGGCATAGACATCACTCCGTAACCTATCAGCTTTATTCTACGTCGGACTAAATGTTTTTAGCCACATAATTACCACAGTCTAGTTCTTAATAATTTTTTTACTAATAATCCAATGCTTTTCGACTATAATCGGACCGTGGTTGGGCCAGGTAAAACCTGGGTGGAGGATTCAATGGGGCTGGAAAGTGTCATAAACTACTTTGGCAGTAAGTGGGAACAGATAAACCGGTACTTGAGCGGTGATTTTTCGAACTCCACAGATGAAGAAAGAGCGCGGTTTTCCGAGCAGGTTCGACAAATCTGTGCCGTGACGGCTGGGCTTGTGGCTCCCCAACCTATACCAATCGCTGACATATGGATAATCACACCGATTCAATATACGATGGTTAGAGCGATTGGTAACATTTACGGTTATAAACTTGACCCATCTTGCCTCGCTGAGGTAATGGCAGTTGTTGGTGCTGGTATAACTGGCCAACAACTTTGCCTAGCTCTCTATAAGTTGGGTATGCCAGGACTTGGAGGGTTGTTTGGTGCAGGTTTTGTTTTTGCCTGGACACAGGCGATTGGTCATACTGCTGAAGCCTACTTCAAAAGTGGTATGACTATGGTGAAAAGCGAGCTAGAGAAAATACGCGAAGAAGAATTCAAGAAGGCTAAAGACTCGTATTCCCAAGAAAACTCATAATCCTTGATGCTCAGCCGTAGTAGTTTATGATAGCCTTAACCAAACCATCGAGGGTGTATTCCTGAGCTTGAATGTCCACGCGCTGGAAATAGCGTTCACAGGTGCGAGACGTCTGGGGGCCAATTGAGGCAATTAAGCTGTGGGCAATCCAGGTCTGCCAGGTGCCGGGAGCTGCTTGTTCTAACAACTGGCAAAAGTGAGCAACGGTCTTGGAACTAGTGAAGGTCAGCACATGAATGTGACCTTGGCGCAAGTAGCCATAAATGTAAGGGGGAATGTCGCGGGGACAAACGGTTTCGTAGGCGGCAACTTCAGTCACGTGGGCGCCCCGCGCTTGTAAGCCTTCGGTGAGGACCTGCCGTCCCCCACTGGCCACGCGCGGAAATAGCACCCGCATTCCTGTACAATCCTTGGGAAATTCGTCAAGTAAGGCATCGGCGACAAATTCTTTAGGAACTACATCAGCACGTAGTCCCTTGCTCTGTAAATAGGTCGCTGTTTTTTCGCCCACGACTGCGATTTTCAAGTGCGCTAAGGCTCGCCAGTCGTAACCCTGCTCCCACAGGCGGGCCAGGAAAAAATCCACCGCATTGGCTGATGTCAAGATGAGCCAATCGAAGGTGGCTAACTGGTGCAGGGCCTGGTCCAGAGGCGTCCAATCGGGTGGGGGCGTGACGACTAGCGTTGGCAAGCTAACTACCTGAGCGCCCAAACGTTGCAACCGGTCGGTCAATTCACTGCCACTGTCAGCAGCCCGCGTAACGAGGATGTTTTTGCCAGCTAAAGGCAACCGGGATTGTCCCAACTTCTGCTGCGCCGCGCCTGGTCCAACAATGACCACACTGGGTGGTTGCGCTGGCTGTTGCGCCAGTTCCCCTAGCGTTCCCGTCCACACCATTTGCCCGATTTGACCAGCGCCGTGGATGATGGCTGCCGGTGTGTCTGGGCTTTTGCCGTGGTGGAGTAGTTGGGCTTGGATGGCGTCCAGTTGACCGCCCCCCATCAAACACACCACCGTATCCAGACCAGCAATGGCCGTCCAATTCAGGTGTTCCGGTGCATGGGCCGTCACAATGCCGATGGAGCGCCCCCACTGTTTATCTGTCAGGGGAATCCCTGCTAGGGTTGCAGCGCCGGTTGCAGTGCTGACGCCGGGAATGACGTGATAACAGCAATGAGCAGCAGCAAGCGCAGCCAGCTCCTGGGTGGCTTTGCCGAAGATAAACGGGTCGCCGCTTTTGAGTCGCACCACTTGGCGGTTCTGGCGGTAGTGTTGGACCAACAAGTCATTGATTTGCGCTTGGGATAGCCCCTGCACGGAATAGACCTGAGCGCCAGGACGTACCAGCGCCAACACCCGCGGGTCCACCAGCGTGTCGTGAATGACCACGTCGGCTTGTTCCAGAGCTTGACGCGCGGCATAGGTCAAATGCTCTGGCGCCCCTGGCCCTGCTCCCACCAGCCAAACGGCATTCATTCCCGATACCATTCGGTGACGCCGCCGGGCTTATCCACGAGGCGAATCCCCTGGGCTGCTAGGAGTTCCCGAATCCGGTCGGCTTCAGCATAGTTCTTTTGCCGGCGGGCTTCTTGTCGCTGGGCAATCAGAGCGGCGATTTCTTCGCTGATGTCGGGCACTTGTGGTGGTGTGGGCGCAGGGGGCGGGTCAAATTTCAACCCCAGCACCGTTTGCCCCAAGTACACCAGCGTCCGCCACAGACGTTGAAATTCCGGTGTGTGCCGGTGGCCATTGCCGCTGTGGGCCAGACGTTTCAGCTGCTTAGCAACACCAAACAGAACCGCCACTGCTGCCGGGGTGTTGAAATCGGCATTCATCGCTGTTTCAAATTCAGTGCGCACCTGCGGGTCTAAATCGTCCTTTGGCACCGTGGGGACGGCATCCCAGTCGCCCAACCAGACCGCTTGCTGCAACGTGTGCCAACCGGACTGGGCGGCTTGCAGGGCTGGGGGTGTGGCTTCGATGGGTTGCCGATAGTGGGACTGCAAAATCCACAGCCGCAACGCCATCGGTGCGTACTCGGTTAACACATCCCGAATGGTGCGGAAATTGCCCAGGGATTTGGACATTTTTTCACCCGCCACCGTCACAAACCCGTTGTGCAACCAGTAACGGGCCAGGGGTTTTTGGGTCACCGGTTCCGACTGGGCAATTTCGTTTTCGTGGTGGGGAAAAATCAGATCGCTGCCGCCAGTGTGGATGTCAATGCTAGGACCCAGGGTTTTGTAAATCATGGCCGAGCATTCAATGTGCCAACCGGGGCGTCCGGGTCCCCAGGGCGAATCCCAGGCTGGTTCACCAGGTTTGGCCGCTTTCCACAGGGCAAAATCCAAGGGATGCCGTTTGTGGGCCATTTCGTCATCCACTCGCCCGCTGGCGCCGGCTTGCATTTGCTCCAAACTGCGGCCTGATAGCGTGCCATAGCCGGGAAAGCGTTCCACCGCGTAATAAACGTCACCCCCACTGGCGTAGGCATACCCTAGGGTTTCCAATCGCTGGATGAGTTGAATGATTTCGGGGATGGTTTCCGTGGCGCGGGGGGTGTCTTTGGCCGGTAGGATGTTCAAGCGAGCCAAATCTTCGGTGCAAGCTTGGATGTAACGCTCTGTGATCACCTGCATGGGCACCCCTTCCGCCTGCGCCCGCCGGAGAATTTTGTCGTCAATATCGGTGATGTTTTGCACATGCTGGACGTCGTAACCCAGGTACTCCAAATAGCGGCGCACCACGTCCCAAACCACATAACTGCGGGCGTGTCCCAGGTGGCAATAGTCGTAGACCGTCACCCCGCAGACATACATCTTCACCAGGCCAGGTGTTTGGGAAACAAACGGTTCGAGACGCCGGGTGCGGGTATTGTAAACGGTCAGGCTCATGGCAATGCCCAGCCAACGCCAGCAACGACTATCTCTAAGATACCGAGTCGCATGAACCGTCCGGCTACCGCTTACGGAAAACTACAATGAAGGGAACGCTGGGGAGAACGTTCACTCATGGGCTGGCACTGGCACGGCAAGACCCATCTCACCTGCGATTTGCTATCCCCCTGGCGGCATCAGTTTGGTACACGCTGGGGAGGGTCGGATTTTCCCACGTTGCGTAACTATCGCCTGCGCCAGATTCACAGCGGTGTGGTGTTGCTAGCAACCGAAGCCCCTGACCCGCCGAGGGGCGATGGGTTGATTACTACGGAGCCAGGCCAGGGCGTTTGGGTCTGTAGCGCCGATTGCGTGCCGGTGCTGATTGGTTGCGTCAAAACCGGACAGGTGGCTGCGCTCCATGCCGGTTGGCGGGGAACGGCGGCGCGGATTCTTCCCACTGCCATTCAAAAAATGCTGGCCCAGGGGAGTGATTTGACCAGCCTGCGGGTGGCGCTGGGACCGGCCATTAGCGGCGCGAATTACCAGGTGCAAATGGAGGTGGTCACAGCCCTGGCGGCAACCGTAACCACACCGACGTGTCCAACCGTCGAAGCTGTTATCGCCACCTGGCAAACCCAACCTGAATTGCTCCGTCCCGATGGGCAACGCTGGCGCTTGGATTTACGCTACGTCCAACGCCACCAACTGCTGCAACTGGGCTTGGCTCCCGAGCAGATAGACATCGCGCCCTGCTGCACCTACGCCGATGCCCAGCATTTCTACTCCTATCGCCGCGATAAACAAACCCAGGTGCAATGGTCCGGCATCGCTAGCAAATGAATGGGACAGTTGCCAAGGAATCGTCAAAATTATTTAGGACAGTGCCACAAAGTTTAATATCAGCACCCCCCGACGGCATGGACCGGCCCTGATAGACTGGAACAGGGGAGCGTCGTTGAGGGACAGCCGTGGATAGCACGATTGGGTTGGAAATGATCGAGGTCGTCGAGCAGGCGGCCATTGCAGCGGCTAGATACGTAGGCAAAGGCGATAAAAACGGGGCCGACCAGGCGGCGGTGGAAGCCATGCGGGCGCGGTTGAATCAAATCCGCATGCGGGGCCGGATTGTGATTGGCGAAGGCGAGCGGGACGAGGCCCCCATGTTGTACATCGGCGAGCAGGTGGGAACGGGAGCAGCCGACGCCCCAGAAATTGACATTGCGGTGGACCCCTGCGAAGGCACCAACCTGGTGGCAAAGGGACAAAACGGTTCGATGGCGGTGCTGGCTGTGGCGGAAAAGGGGGGCTTGTTTGCTGCGCCTGACTTTTATATGAACAAACTGGCGGCGCCCCCAGCGGCTAAGCACAAGGTGGATATCCGCAAAACGCCGACGGAAAACCTAAAAATTCTCTCCGAATGTTTAGACCGGGCAATAGAGGATTTGAACGTGGTGGTGATGGACCGGCCCCGGCACAAAGACTTGATTGCCGAAATTCGGGCGGCGGGGGCGCGGGTGCGGCTGATTAGCGATGGGGATGTGTCGGCGGCCCTATGCTGTGCCTTTGCTGGAACCAATATCCACGCTCTAATGGGGATTGGCGCCGCCCCCGAAGGGGTGATTGCGGCTGCTGCGATGAAATGTTTGGGTGGCCATTTCCAAGGGCAATTAGTTTATGACCCCGCGGTGGTGCAAACCCCGGAAAGTGAAAAATGGACCCGCGAAGGCAACATCCAGCGCCTGAAGGAAATGGGCATTGAAGACCCCGATAAGGTCTATGACGCCGAAGAACTCGCCAGCGGTCAAAACGTGCTATTCGCCGCCTGTGGCATTACGCCGGGGGTATTCATGGAGGGCGTGCGGTTTTTTAGCGGTGGCGTGCGCACGTCTACCCTAGTGATTTCCACGCAATCCCGAACGGCTCGCTTTGTGGATACCATTCACCTGACTGGCCAACCCAAAGTCATCCAATTGCGTTGAGGAGGAGACCATGCCCGTTGCGGTGGTGGGTTTGAGTCACAAGACAGCGCCGGTGGAGGTGCGGGAAAAACTGAGCATTCCTGAAGAAAAGCGCGTCGCCGCCATTCAAGAACTGTGCAGTTATCCCCATATCCAAGAAGCCACGGTCCTGTGTACCTGCAACCGGATGGAGGTCTATTTCGTCACCGGCGATACCCACCACGGCATCCGGGAGGTCACGGCCTTTTTGTCGGAGCACAGCGGCATTCCCCTGCCCCAGCTACGGCCTTACCTGTTCACGCTGTTGCACCAGGACGCGGTGATGCACTTGTTGCGGGTGGCGGCGGGTCTGGACAGTTTAGTGCTGGGAGAAGGACAAATCCTGGCTCAGGTCAAACACAGCCACAAGCTTGGGCAAGACGCCAAGGGCACCGGCACCGTCCTGAACCGCCTGTTTCGGGGCGCATTGGAAGCGGGTAAACGGGTGCGGGCGGAAACGGGCATCAGCAGCGGGGCAATGTCCATTTCGTCGGCGGCGGTGGAATTAGCCCACTTGCGGGTACCCCAGTTGCACCGGGCGCGGGTGACGGTCGTCGGCGCTGGGAAAATGGCGCGGCTACTGGTGACGCACCTGGTGGCCAAGGGGGTCAACCGGTTAACGCTGGTGAATCGTTCGGCGGAACGGGCCATGGAACTGGCCAGTCAATTCCCCGAGACTCAAATCCACATCCGTCCCCTGGAAGAGTTGGCGAAAACCATCCCCGAATCCGATGTGGTCTTTACCAGCACGGCGTCCACCGAACCCCTAATTCACCGGGCGTTATTGCAATCCTGGCTCTTGCCCCATCAATCCCTGATGCTCTTTGACATTTCTGTGCCCCGCAATGTCTCTGCCGATGTGAACGAATTGCCCCACGTGCATACCTACAACGTGGACGACCTGCGGGAAGTGGTCAGTCGCAACCAGGAGCGGCGGCGGCAAATGGTCATCGAAGCCGAAGCCATTTTGGAAGAAGAACTGGAAGCCTTCGACATGTGGTGGCAATCGCTGGAGACGGTGCCTACGCTGAACCAGTTGCGGGAAAAAGTCGAAGCCATTCGCACCCAGGAATTGGAAAAAGCCCTATCCCGTCTCGGCGCTGATTTGAGCGGCAAGCACCGGGAAGTGGTGGAAGCTTTGACCAAAGGCATTGTCAATAAAATCCTGCACGACCCGATGGTGCAATTGCGGGCGCAGCGGGACATTATGGCTCGACGCCGGGCGATTCAAGCGTTACACACCCTGTTTAATCTCAATCCCGAAGAGTCCTTGTCCCAAAGCTAACCCCTGAGCAGAACAATATAGGTTGGTTCTGTCACTGAATAGGTACCCTGCTCATCCTTGACCAAGAAATCCAACCCCTTGTCGAACAGGACTTGGTGGTGTCGTTGCTCCCCATCAATCAGGGTTAATTTACGCATGTGGGGAATGGCTTTGAGCTGTTGAGGGGGATAGCACTTCAGCTCGAGCGTAACCGCTAAACCCTTTTGCTGAAGATAGTTTTGGATGACGCGCTGGATTTCGGCTCTACGCTTGTAATTTTGCTCCTGGTTCTCATCCCAAAGCTGCACCATTTCTAAAATCATCTTTTCAGTACCAGGGCCAAGCTGTTGCTCCAATAGACCTATTAAAATTTCCGCCTGTTCTGGTTGCAGGTACCGGTCTTGATAGTGAATGACTTTAGCGGGCGAGGGGGTCAGAAATTGCGTCCATTTGAGTCGTTGCTGCAACGTCGTAATACTCATAGACTTCCAGGTCTTATCGGGGAATACCACCTCAGTGTTTTTATCCTCCAGTTCCGCAGCCATCACCGGTCGCGCTTGCTGTTTGAGATGTTGCAAACGCTGAAGCACCGTATTAACACCGCGTTCTGTCGTCGTTTTTAGCCATTCACCGGTTTCAGAGTCTAAAGCGCCCTGTAGAGCCAACCGGTGGGCACCAACATAGCTGCTAAGACATAACTCAATCGGTCGCCGTTCCTGATCCTGAAGAAGATACAGTTGCAAAACACCTTGGTCAAGCCATTGAAACAGTCGCTTGCGCAGCAACCGAGCAGTCGGGGAAGTCGGTTGGGGCAGTTGGCTCACAATGAGTTCCACGCTTTGATTGCGGCTATAAACTGCTTTGATGAGCTGTTCTAGATTATGCAGGGCAAAAGGTTCTGGGTGTGGCAATTCCGGGAGATAGATAATACTTTGACCGTCGGCATGTTGGCTGTAGGCATTGAACTCCTGTAGGGCTTTCTGATGGGAAATACGATAGGCATCCGGCGCAAACGCCTGTAGTTCCGGATCGGGCATGATTTTTTCCATCAGCGGTTGCAGAAATTGCTCAACCTGGTGCCGGTCCAGCTGGTCATGAAATATTTGATTGGCATAAGTTCGCAAGCAACTATAGCAACTGCGACTACAACGACAAGAGCGGACAATTTCATAGGCCCGTTCCAACACCTGAGTAAAGTTTTCACCAATCTTCCGGCTGTAGCCCGCTCCGCCAGGCACGTTGTCATAGATGATAATTTCCGCTGTGATATTTCCTTCTGAAACGGGTCGAAATAAACCGTCTAGCTCGTTGCGGGGGACGTCAATCACTTGAGCCGCTGCCGCCAAGAGCGCGTAGGTCAAAGACCGCCAAAAATCAACATTGACTTGGGGCGATGCGTCCAGGGAGAGAACCTCCTGTCCTGTCGTGACATGTTTAACAGCAAATAATCGGGGGGTATTGGTTTCCGGTTTGAACCGAATTTTCAGCAAGTCACTCACAAATTCATGCCCCAAACTGATCCACTCATAGGTACCAGAACAGGGCCGGTTTGTCATGGGGTTCGTGTGTTGAATAGGTCCAGACTTTTTGCTCTTCGATTTCTTCTGATGGTCTTCCTGTTCTTCAACCTGGGCTGTTAAGTCCCGTCCGCAGAGTCGACAAATGGCATATCCCCTGAAACTTGGACCCTGATTGCACAAGAAAAATCGTCCTCCGCGACTATAAATCAACTGGAAGAGTTCATGCTCACCAGATAAACATTCCGTTTGATGACCTTCCTGGGCCAAGAAAACCTGTGATGTTGGCTGGCGTTTGGGTTTGATATAGGGGGTTACTTTCGGTTCCGTACCCCATTCAGTGGTAAAGGCGATGGGTATTCTATAGGGACGACTCTTTTTGGCAATGGCCACACTCGGTACTCCACCGCAAACGGAACACGTCTCAAACGTTTCGCTCTTAACACCTGAAGTAAAGTAGTTGCAGTGCTGACATATCCAGTAGTAACGTTCCTCCAACTTATTGGGCTGAACAATACCGACGCTGGTGTACACCCGGTCATCCACAATAACATCTTGACCTGGCGCATATTCGCTCAAGGCAACACGCCGGTCCCGCTCCAGGCGATGTTTTGTCCGGCCTTGCGGGTCTTTCTCCCCCGTCATGAGACGTACTACATCAATTGGGAAACCGTAAATGGGTAAAATGCCAGCTCGAGCCAATTCGTCGTGCAAACGACGTTCAGTGACTTTTTTCAGCTCTGCTTCAACACTGTCAATACGCCGGTCAATCCTTTTCCGTTCCGTAGGCCTTTCTCTTCTCTCATTTTCTAGGTAAATTCGCATATCAACCAGGCTCGACCAATCAAGGAGTTGTTGCTTCTCAAAGCAGCGCATGGATGCTACAAATTGATTTAGGAAGCTCATCTCCGAGTTTGACTGATTAGCTAGCTTAGACAACCAGAACTTAGCTGTTTCTTGGGCTTCAGTCGTTGCCAACCAATGCAAGAACTGCACCGCTAAAGATTGGGGGGATGGGTTAAAGTCATCGCTGGAAGACAGTGATAGAACATTAGACGGTAAGTCAAAAAAGTTGGCAATAGTCAAGCTCTCCACACTGCAGTCGTGCTTCCGTAAAAAGGCAGCTAATAGCTCTGTCCGAATATGACGTTCTTGAATTTGGGAGTTTGTAGGATCCAGTTTGGGAATCTGGTTTTTACCTGCAATCAACAGCTCGGGTTGTTCAAAGTAGTAGCGGTCATGAGGACGACGTTGACCATAGACAAGGCTAACAGCCACCCCATCCGTGCGTCGTCCAGCTCGACCAGCCCGCTGTTGATAATTACTGACATGGGGCGGAAAATTGCGCATGACAACTGCTTGCAATTCACCAATATCTACCCCCATTTCCAAAGTTGTTGAGCAACTTAGGAGATTGACACTCCCTCGGCGAAACCGACTTTCTCGTTGGGCCAAATCATCCGTTTCCAACTGAGCAGTGTGTTCCTGTGCTCGTAGAGGTAAAATCTCTCGACTGCAAATCAGATAGCGGTAGTGGTTGTAATCATCATTGATAGTTTCGAGAGTGATAGGCTCTAAAACACCAGTGCATTTGAAAATGGGACACTTTCTAATGTTAAAACTGCTAGATACGTTATCAACCTGCGAAAAGTAGGGTAGGTGCATTATCTGCCGGCAGGTATTACAACGGCACCAATCCGATTTTGTCTCGTAGATATTTAGGAGGTTCCAGGTCAGTTGATAACCGTGGCCATACTTTGTAAAAATACCATACTGATCCATCCACTCATAGAACTTGATTTGTACCTTCTTAAGTTGTTCATATTCACTTTGCGCATCCCAGCCAAATACTTTTTCAAAGTAGTTAGCAAAGGCGCTGGTGACTAAGCGATTGTTTGCCGCAAAATAGGCGCAAAAAGAGATAGCATTCCGATCATCTTTAATTGCTTTCTGGAGTTTTAGAAACTTCTTAATTCGACCATGACTATCCAGGAGACTGGGCTGCTCTCCTTCAATACCACCCACTTCTGGGAAATAGTCTGACGGCCTTTCGATGCTGACCAAACCGTAAAGCCGGATCAAATCGGTCAGTGCGGTCAAGAAAACGACGGCTTCCGATGGAGATACTTGAAAGTCTTTGCAGATTTCGTCTATCCAGGCCTGGTAATGCACATCATGCCAATCCAGATGACAGGTTAACAATCCAAGGGATTCTATCGAGAAACGACGCGATGCAGGTAATCCAAACTCGCGCAACAGCAATTCTCTAGCGCGACGGCGAGCGCGGTCTTCACAATCCTTTCGATTCTTTGCGCTACTATCAAGGGGATCATGAGGCACATAGCTCTGATGGTGCCACTCAGGAGAGCGGTCTGGGTGAGGAATAGAAGCGGTCAAAAAATATTGAATGAGCGCGTTTTCTACTTGACCTACGGAAGCAACTCCCTGTGGGTCGCGAGACTGTTGGAAAGCTTGCCAGACACACTGACGATAGAGAACTTCGGTATGCGTGCGTTGAAAGTCAGAAGCAAAGAAAGCTGCATCTTGTCGCACGTCCGAGAAAACAAGCAATTTACGCCGTGTTGGCTGATGCGTTGGTCTAGCTGATTCAGGTAGCAGTGTAAACAGGCTATCAATCATCACTTCCAGTGGTGCATCGGTATAGGACACAAAACGGCTAATCACAGAGGTTTGACGTCGGTTCGCCGAACAGGCCGGACACTTGGACAAGTATCCTCCTTGGGTATTTTTCGTGCCTGGTGGTACATGCCAGGTCAACCGGTAATGGTTCCCAGAAATATCACAACTTGGGTTGCTGCTACGTCCAACTTCTCCCAACCAACCATCACGCTGATGTAGCAAACACCACCCTGTTGGCGACAGCTCTGTTTCTTCTTCTTCTTCATCCAAGGTCATGCTATCTAAACCAGTGCTTAACACGTAAACCGATGGATCAACTTCCAAGGCCTCTAGGGAAGAAGGTAAAGGCAATAATCGTCCTTGACTATCGAGGCGCATCAAAGTATACGCTTGTCCACATTTGCGGCAACTGGCTAGTTCCAGGACCGGTGATTTACAGTAGTCACAAATTTTCTTCTGACTCAAGTAGAGCTTTCCATAGCGCTGGTTTGGTAAGCCCTCTGTACCAGGACACTTAGGGTTCACACAAACATAGGCCCCTTCCATACTGCGAAATAGCAGATGCAATCGTACTGGTAGCAAGGGTAAGCTCTCAGGACTTTCTCTGGCCAGCGTACCTAACTGTAGTAGATGGGCTAGAGCTTGTTCAAGTTTTTGTTTTTCCTGCTCAGTTATAGCGCCATCTAAACCGGTATGGACCGACCAAAGCAAAGGCGACTGAGTTACTTCCTCCCAGGGTTTTGGACCTGCTGCTAATAACTCAATGACTCGATGAAAAAGGGGATGTTGTTTAAGTGCATACCAAAGGAAGCTGTGTATTTTTTGTGGATAAGGTAGGTGTTCAACTTTTCGCTTTGCGCTTTCAAGTTGGTCTGGCGGAACAATATAACTTAATTCGCGTTCCCATTCTGTTAAATCTGCTTGCAAATCCGGTAAGTTTAATGCATAGAAGTATTCATAGATCTCTTCTGCCAGGACGTGTTCAGGTAGGTTGTAGGGCTGTCCCAGTCGTTCGACAGGCGATACCCGTTCTCCCCGTATGACCTGCTTAAATGCTTCACCGAACAAATCCTGGGCAAACTGTTGGATTTGGGTATCGGCTGACCGGTCGCCAAGCGTTGCACTAGTTGCAATACAGCGTAATTGACCTGCCGTATCTATACCCACTGTATGTTTCAGTCGCTTTAGCAGCATAGAAACTTCTGTACCAACTGAACCATTATAGGTATGAGCTTCATCAAGGACTAACAGGTGAAAATATCCCCGTGAGCGCTCAAAGATAGCTTCTCGTTCCCGAGGTCGAATCAACATGTACTCCAACATGGAATAGTTGGTCACCAGGATGTGTGGCGGCGAAGATTGGATTTCCTCGCGGGACAGTACCTGAACCCTTCTGACTGTCTGAACAGCTTGTTTGACTACCTCCTCTCGATGACCGTCTGAAATGAGCTGCTTTGCATGATCTCGTTCATCGCAGGGTATAAGTCGTAGTAATTCCTCATCGCTATAGGCTGCTAGCTCATCCCGAAGTTGTGAGTCTGCATCCTTCGGTTTCTTACAAGTACGACTTGTATAAAAACTAAATTTGATAAGATAGGACGTCTCGCACTGATGACACAGTAGGCTACGTAAGCGTTTAATCTGGTCATTAACCAGAGCGTTCATAGGATATAAAATCAAAACTCTCACTCCTGCCTGTTGTAGCCTTGAACCTTCCCTAAGCATCGTATCAATAATAGGGATCAAAAAGCATTCTGTCTTACCTGAGCCAGTTCCAGTGGCTACAATAACGTTTTCTTGATTGGTTACTACAGCACGTATGGCTTCAACTTGATGTTGGTAGAGAGGGCGGTCAGGGTCAAAGAATTGAAGAATATCTGGATGCAAAACACCCTGCTCGGTTAATTGACGCAATGTTAAAGAAGGACGATAGGGCTGTGTTCCTTCCAGATAAGGCACTTGCCAGATGTTGCCAGGTTTTTCTAGTTCTTCCTTGAATTGCTGACGTAGGTTGTCATCTCGCAGGGGATAGGCCGTGAGCAAATAGCGAATTAAATCCTCACGCAACTGACGAATAACAGCAACTGGATCAAGATAGTGGTTCATCGTAGATGCACCCTAACCGTTCAAAAAGTATTTTTATCAGACTTTGTTTAATACCCTCAACACGGTAAACCGATTGGCTTATCTTCTGCAAGTATCGTTCACACCACTGGTAGTAGGCCTTTGGCAAATAGATGCCGCTTAAGTCAAGCTCTTGGTTTCGATAAGGGATAATCCGCAAGGGATATCCATCCCTGCGGTCTAAGTAGAACATAGCGTAGATTGCTTGGTCCTTTTCTAATTGATACCACTTCCCATCTTCCAACCAAAAGTACTCCTCAGAATTTTTACCGAAGTCAACCTTAATCAGGCTTTCATTTGTCAAGCCTTCTCGGGAAAGAAGCCGCCAACGCTCACTTTGATTGCAATGAGCAGGGGTATACTGCCAACAGTCACTACCTGTCAGCGGCTCAGGAATTGGCTGACTGCTCCAGACCTGGGGTTTGCTAGGCAATGGTAGTTCTTCTATCAGCTCCCGCAAAGTAACCAATCTAATCCCGTAGCGAGCTAACTCCATCTTGGCATGATGAAAATCACTCACTCGTGAGAGTAACCTTTCTTGATTGGGATTGCTTGTCTTCAAAATTCGGTGAGCCAGGGGAAGATAAGCCCTATCACCGCGAAATTTTAGGTGTTCCGTTCGTATATCTTCGCTCCCTGAGAAAATGATTGGCGGGGCCATACAGTAGTAGTTGTTCGCTCCTCGGAGCACTTCTCCCAACATCTCTAACTTGGATAAAATTTCGTTTATTGCAACCTCAAGTTGCCCATTTTCTTGACCAGGGGCAGCACAGCGGTGCAAGGCATTGACAATATCAACTCTTCGCAAGGGCGCTGGTAAGGTGGGTTTATCAGGCTGGCGATGTTGACTCAGGAGAGTGATGATCTTCCTGGTTACTGTGTTCTCATCCATGGCAGTTCTCATCAGGTAAAAGCTCGGCAATTTCATCTGGAGTTAGCGGTTGCCTACTCATCCAAGCGAAACCACTGGTCGACCTTAAGCAGTCTAAGGCAACTTCCATATCTGAGGGAGATACTTTCACTAGAGCAATATCCCGTTGGTTTTTATCAGGATGTCGTTGGAAATCCAGAATAATACTCCAAAGGTTGTCTTGGCGGATTCGGTCTAACAAGTCCCTACGGAAGTCACCCCTTTTACCTGTTTCAACACCAACCTTGTACCAGTCCCCTTGACGAGGTTCTAAAATTGCTTGCAGCTTAGCTATTAGTGCATTGGCATCTAGCCACTCAGGGAAGAAGAATTCCCTTCGTTGTAGTGAGCGTAGTACCCCTTGAATCCAATTCCTATCCCAGTCCAATTTCAGTGCAACTTTCTGAAATTCATTCAGCAAGCTATGGTCTAGGATAGCGTAGCAAAATTCGGTCAAATTCTTATTTTCATCGGGAGATATACTAAAGTCATATTGTTTGTAACCGCACCACCAGCCAATAGCTTTCACAACTTTCTCGGCATCGTCAATCTGCCAGTAGTAGATGCCAGGATTAATATTCTCTAGCGATATAGTGACCTGGGAACCTTCAGGAATCGAAATTGCCACTTGCGCCTCATGGGGTCTCAGTAAATTCCAACCTATCAGTTTGTAATCAGAATGGGGATTCAATCCTTTCAGCAGGAGAGCTTTGTCTTGCCATTCCCAGGTTATTTGCCTTAGGAAAACTAATGCTTGGGGTGACTGACCGCTACGCCGGTAATCAAGACGAGTTGCTGACGGTAATAAATCACGCAGGCTGGCTAGTTCCACAGTCAATTGACCGTTTTTGTCAGCCTGTCGCGTTTGGCAAACGGAGCAGTCAAGCAGTAAATCAACCGGCTCTAAGGGCCATAGCCCTGTGATGATCAATGTCTCAGACCAAAGTTGATGGCTACCGTCTAGTTCAAGGGGTAGCTGGTTAATTCTCACGCAATCAACGCCCTGTCTCCTTAGAATTGCAACCTCTGGAAATTCAGCAACATGCTCTTCCCTAATCTCATAGCTGGCCTTTACATCGAAAGCTTGGGACCAATCACGCAAGCTAACTCTGTATTGTCCAGGTTGTTTAATCCACTCATCTAAGTTGATAGGTAGCCAATCATTGCTGTGGAAATCAGTTAATCGTTTCTCGAAAGGAGTGTCTGATGCTGGTGTTTCAATAGCAAGTACTAATTCCGTTTCTTCCGGGCGCCGCAGATACCAAAGGGTAGGTACTTCCAGATAGGAGAATCTCTGGCGCGGCAGAGATAAACCTCTTAAACAGGCATCTATGGGGGACAAACGCCATTCTACCTTGCCAAAGGAAAACTCTAATTCGCCGAACTGGGCCGTGAGCTTCAATCGCTTGCCGTACCAGCCGCTGATGCTACAGGGCACATGGGCATCAATCACCTCTACAGCAACCCCTGGGTGAATCTCATTGCCTTCCTGAGTAAAACAGAAGATTTCCGTAGCACCAGCGATAGACGGTTGAGATTGTAGATATTCGCCGGTCCAGGCATCAAATATCAATGCAGGGAAGTTAGATGAAATCCCATTGACCTCCCAGCATAGTAACTCCCTCCCCTGGTCATCTGTGAGTTGCCACACCCATTTTTCAGGGATGTGCTGAAGGGTTTGGGTAAGTTCAGGAATCGTGACTTTTCCAGAGGGGTCAATGCGGCCCTGCCAGTTGACTTGGGGAATGAAGCAAACCCCTGGTGACCAGTTAATATGCTGTAGGTATTGCTCAGGAAGGACTAGTTGGATATTTAAGGTTTCTACATCGAGCCATAGTGTTAGAGGTCTGCGCTGGATTGTTAGCCAATTCCGGCCTGGTCGTTCAGGACTCAAAATTCGGACAACCGCATCCCAGTCTCTCACAAAAAATTTGAACTCAATTTTTTCCGTTACTATAAACTCCTGACGCTGGGCATCATCCAGTAGAATCTCCGGCTGCTTGCCATGCTCCCTTAGAACCACAGCTACACGAGCGATGTCCTGGAGTATTTCCCCTGAGATAGGCTCCATACCGGGCCGACAACTGTACTCTAGAAACCGCTTGAGTAATCTTCTGCTAGGGTAACGATCTCGACAAATATCGAGCAGCTTTTGGGCAAGTGATAAGGTGTCGTAATCCCTGATCTGCTGCCAGTTTAGTTCTGCACCTAAGTCCACGATGACATCGGCAAAATGGTGTAGGTTGTGTCGGGGGATGCCGCTCTGCAGCCAAAGGGTAGAGACCACTTCGTAGCCGTCTTCTGCAATTGGTAGCTTAAGCTTTTTGATGCCCTGCCTAGCAATTTCTCTTAGTGAATTCTGCATCTTCTGTTGACTTGGAATATCTAATCTCTTGCACAAGCCTTCCCAGAAGCGATTTTCATAATCTTCTTCATCACTATCCATGTAGTAAGCATACTCAACAAAAGCGAAGGTAATAATTTTAAGCCAGTAGAGGTTTTCTTCATCACCGCAGCGCTCGTGTAGATGATCGTACCTAATGTTGTTTTCCCCGAATCGCTTCAGCTCGGAGCCAACGATGCTGAGAATTGTTTTGGTCCCCCAAGTTTCATCAGTGTCTTTTTTAGGCAAGCAGATGCTACCTAGAAAAAGTGGGTCTTTTTTGGTGCAGCGGGGCCACAGTACATCTTCCCATAGCCACTCTGTATGCTCAACGTTACTCAACCGAAACTCCTTAGGTGGAACAAGAGGTACAAATTTTCTGACCTTACTGGAAATGGAAGTAAGCTGCCTATCTACAGTTACAGTTGTCGTTTGGCTAGGGGCTGGTACTCCAAGCTCCAAACCTTGCTCTTGAGGTGGTGACGACTCTTTTCCTTCAGAATGTAGAGCATCTTCCTGTAGAACACGCTGGCACTGCGCCTGTAACTGTTCCAATGTCCGGCGCAACTCGTCCTGTCTTGCAGTAAGTGTATCCAACTCTTCCTGACACTGTAACTTGCTAGTTTCTAGTTCCCTTTGACGCTGCTTCAAAACTTCGATTTCATCTCGAAGTGTTTCAATCTGATGATTCAACTGGCTTTTCTGCTCATGCAGGTTGCTGAGTTCGTCTCGGGCGGACTGGATTTGCTGCTGTAGGTCTTGTCCCTGTGATGCGAGAAGATTGAGTTCGCAATTTAAATCTTCTTTGGCCTGTCTAAGTGCTTGCACATCTTGCTCTAAATGTTGTCGCTGCTCTGCGAGTTCTTGTCGCCGGAGTAGTAGAGTCTGTCGCTGATTTTCTAAGTACTCGACTTGGGCACCTAACGCTTGCCTTTGCTGCTCAAGACGATTAATTTCATCCTGAACCTGCTGCGTTCGATGTTGCAGTTCTTGCTCTTGGAATGAGAGTGCCTGAACCTGCTCTTGTCGGGTCTGGACTTGTTGGTAAAGTTCTGCTTTCTTTTGCTCAAGTTCATCAATGTCGTTCTGTAGAGACTTTTGGCGGCTCTCTAAGGCGGCAATCCGTTGTTCTAGCTCGTGGCGCTGACCATCTAAAATGCAATGTCGCCTATTTAATAACTCGATCGCTTGGCGGATGGATTCTCTCTGCTGAATCAGTTGCTCCAGTTGAGCGGATGGAGTGGAAGGCTGTTTTTGAAACTTCTCGATCAGTAAAACACTAGCAGCAGAAACTGTGGCAATTGCACCGGTTACCACAGCTTTTTGTGGGTTTCTGCTCACAATGAGACTAGCAACAAAACTTAGCCCGAAGATGCAACCGCCTGCAATTAACCACCGATGACCCACAGACACCCCCAATCGGTTGCTGGCCTTCAGATTAGTAACAATTGATACTGTTGAACCACGGCCCTGACAGCTTGACCAGTCGTGACTATTTTACCAGACGGGAACGGGGAGTTGTTAGACAAGTTTACTGATGCAGTTACAGGCTGTAAAACGTTAACGGAATCGTAAAGTTACGGAAGCTGCCGGAGTTGCAGATGGATAATGGAAATGGGGAGTGAATTGAATGCCCCCCAAAGGAGGCGTAAGCCATGGCCAAAGAAGGTTTGGAAGTTCTGGAAAAAATCCACCCCGAAACAGAGACACTGCGACCGGAATGGCAAGGGTTTCAACCAGGGGTGTGGCAAACAGAAGTGAATGTGCGGGATTTTATCCAACGGAATTACACGCCCTACACAGGCGATGGGTCGTTTTTGACGGGGCCGACGGAACGCACCCGCAAACTCTGGACGCAGGTTCAAGAACTGATGCGCCAGGAACGGGAAAAGGGGATTTTGGACGCGGATACATCGCTGCCGTCGAGCATCACATCGCACCCACCAGGCTACATTGACCGGGAACTGGAACAAGTTGTGGGCTTGCAGACGGATAAACCCCTGAAACGGGCCATCATGCCGTTTGGGGGGATTCGCATGGTGAAAAACGCCCTGGAGGCCTACGGCTATCAACTGGACCCCAAGACGGAGGAAATTTTCACCAAGTACCGCAAGACCCACAACGACGGGGTATTTGATGCCTACACACCGGAGATGCGCACCTGCCGCCGCTCGGGGATTATTACGGGGTTGCCGGATGCCTACGGACGGGGGCGGATCATTGGCGACTACCGGCGCGTGGCGCTCTACGGGACGGCGTTTCTGATTGCGGATAAGCAGGCGCAGTTGCACTCGCTGGATGACCGGGAGATGGATGAACCCACCATCCGGCTGCGGGAGGAACTCGCCGAACAAATCAAGGCCCTGCGGGAGCTGGAAAGCATGGCCCAGAGCTATGGGTTTGACATTTCCCGCCCGGCGGCCAATGCCAAGGAGGCGTTCCAGTGGTTGTACTTCGCTTATCTGGGGGCGGTCAAGGAGCAAAATGGCGCGGCCATGTCCCTGGGACGGGTGTCCACGTTCCTGGATATCTACTGTGAGCGGGATTTGCAGCGAGGGTGGTTGACGGAAACCGACGTCCAGGAACTGGTGGACCACTTCGTGATGAAGCTGCGTATGGTGCGGTTTTTGCGGACGCCGGAATACAACGAGCTGTTTTCGGGGGACCCCACCTGGGTGACGGAATCCATTGGCGGCATCGGGGAAGATGGGCGACCCCTGGTGACCAAAACCAGCTTTCGCTTCCTGCAAACGCTCTATAACCTGGGGCCGGCGCCGGAACCCAACTTGACCGTGCTGTGGTCGGAGCGCTTGCCAGAAAACTTCAAACGGTTCTGCGCCCAGACGTCTATTGCCACCAGTTCCATCCAGTACGAAAACGATGACCTGATGCGCCCCTACTTCGGCGATGACTACGGGATTGCCTGCTGTGTGTCGGCGATGCGCATTGGCAAGCAGATGCAGTTTTTTGGGGCGCGGGTGAATCTAGCCAAGGCGCTGCTGTATGCCATCAATGGCGGGCGAGATGAAAAATCCGGGGAACAGGTGGCGCCGCCGATGCCCCCCATCACTAGTGAGGTGCTGGATTTTGAGGAGGTGAAGCAACGCTACGAGCAGGTCCTGGCATGGCTGGCCCGCACCTACATCCACACGCTTAACGTCATCCATTACATGCATGACAAATACTGCTACGAGCGGTTGCAGATGGCGTTGCACGACCGGGATGTGTACCGCACGATGGCCTGTGGGATTGCCGGGTTGTCGGTGGTGGCGGATTCCCTGTCGGCCATTAAATACGCCAGGGTGAAACCGATTCGGGATGAACGGGGCCTGGCGGTGGACTTTGTGATTGAAGGGAGTTATCCCGCTTACGGCAACAACGACGACCGGGCCGATGAACTGGCGGTGTGGGTGGTGCAGACCATGATGCGGGAGCTGCGCAAGCACAAAACCTATCGGGATGCGGTGCCCACGCAATCGGTGCTGACCATCACATCCAATGTGGTCTATGGCAAGAAGACAGGGACAACGCCGGATGGTCGTAAAGCGGGACAACCTTTTGCCCCTGGCGCCAACCCCATGCACGGGCGGGACTGCTGCGGGGCGCTGGCATCACTCGCATCAGTGGCGAAATTGCCTTACAGCGATGCCTTGGATGGCATTTCCAATACCTTTTCCATCGTGCCGGAGGCGCTAGGACGCACGGAGGCGGAGAAGGTGAACAACCTAGTGACCATGCTGGATGGCTATTTCCACGACGGCGGGCACCACATCAACGTCAACGTCCTGCGGCGGGAAACGCTCCTGGATGCTATGGACCACCCTGAACGCTACCCGCAGTTGACCATCCGGGTGTCGGGCTATGCGGTGAACTTCATCAAACTCACCCGTGAGCAACAGTTGGATGTCATTAATCGCACCTTCCACGAGCGCCGTTAAAGGCCGGATTCATTCCTACGAAACCATGGGCACGGTGGATGGTCCGGGGATTCGCTTTGTGGTGTTTACCCAGGGCTGTCCACTCCGGTGCCTGTACTGCCACAACCCCGATTGCCGGGATTTCTACAGCGGGCGAGAGGTGACGGCGGGAGAAGTCATCGCCGAAATTGCCAAGTACCGGTCTTATTTGAGCAAGGGGGGTGGCGTCACGGTCAGCGGCGGCGAACCCCTGATGCAACCGGAATTTACGGCGGCAATTTTTCAGGGGTGTCACGCGCAACTGGGGCTGCACACAGCGCTAGATACATCCGGCTACTGCCCGATTGCCGTTGCCCAACCGGTGCTGGAACACACGGACCTAGTGCTACTAGATATTAAATCCTTTGACCCAGACATCTACCAGCGCGTTACCCATGTGTCCCTAGAGCCAACCCTAGCAATGGCGCACTATTTAGACCAGATTCACAAGCCCACCTGGATTCGGTTTGTATTAGTGCCGGGGTTGACCGACCCGCCCCACAACATCGAGGGCCTGGCGGATTTTGTGGCGACGTTGGGCAATGTGGAGCGGGTGGAAGTGCTGCCCTTTCACAAGATGGGGGAGTACAAGTGGGAACAGTTGGGCCTGGAATACTTGCTCAAAGATACGCCGGAACCCAGTCCCGAGCTCGTAGAGGCGACCAAGGCGGTTTTTCGCGCACGCGGCTTATTCACGCCTTGATCCTAAGAAGAAGCTGAAGTTTTGGGGGAAATCCTTTGGCGCTTTGTAGCCTGGAGGTAGGAGGGAATTTATACCTAGACGCAACGGTTATTGCTAAGGCACCTATGCTGGTTACCCCTTAGGTCGCAGGGCCTAGCTCTGTTATTACTGCTTGCTCTGACCCAGGCAAGTGGCTTGGCTGCTAAATCAAAGGGGATGATATAGCGCGTATTGGGATTTGGTATCAGGAGGAACAGACCATGCGAGTAACCAACGAACAAGAGTTAAATGAATTGATTGCCCAGGTAAAAATTGCGCAGGAGCAATTTGCCCGTTTTTCCCAGGAGCAGGTGGACCGGATTTTTCACCAGGCAGCGATGGCGGCCAACGAAGCCCGGATTCCCCTGGCGAAAATGGCGGTGGAAGAAACGGGGATGGGCGTGGTGGAAGACAAGGTGCTCAAAAATCACTTTGCCGCTGAGATGGTTTACAACAAGTACAAAGACACCAAAACCTGCGGTGTGATTGAAGAAGACCCCCATTTTGGCATTAAAAAAATTGCTGAACCCGTGGGGATCATTGCCGGGATTGTGCCTACCACCAACCCCACATCGACGACCATTTTCAAGGCGTTGATTGCGCTCAAAACCCGTAACGCCATTATCTTTTCACCCCACCCCCGCGCTAAACGCTGTACGGTTGCAGCCGCTAGCATCCTTCGCCAAGCGGCGGTGGCCGCCGGTGCTCCAGATCCGGTGATCGGGTGGATTGATGAACCGTCGGTGCCGTTGTCCCAGGCGCTCATGCAACACCCCGACATCCAACTCATCCTGGCAACGGGTGGACCGGCCATGGTGAAAGCGGCCTATTCGTCGGGGCATCCGTCTTTGGGGGTGGGAGCCGGCAACACGCCTGTCTTGATTGACGCTAGCGCCGATATTCCCATGGCGGTGAGTTCCATCCTGCTGAGCAAGACCTTTGACAACGGCATGATCTGCGCGTCGGAACAGGCGGTGATTGTGGTCGAGCCGATTTATGAACAGGTAAAGCGGGAATTCCAACACCGGGGCGCCTACATCCTGACGCCTGACGAAGTAGATAAGGTGCGGCGGATTATCTTGGCGGAAGGACGCTTAAATCCCGAAATTGTGGGCCAGCCGGTGGCAAAGATTGCCGAGATAGCTGGATTTACAGTGCCGCCGGGAACGCGCCTGCTCATCGGGGAGGTAGAAACCGTTGGGGAAACGGAACCCTGGTCCTACGAAAAACTGGCGCCCCTGCTAGCGATGTACCGCGTGCCCAACTTCTACGCCGGGGTGGCGATTGCCGCGCAGGTGGTGAATTTTGGCGGGCGAGGCCATACGGCGGTGCTCTATACTGACCCGGCCAATAAAGATGACATCGCCTACTTTGAGCAGCAGGTGACGGCCAGCCGGGTGCTGTTGAATACGCCGTCGTCCCAGGGGGCCATTGGCGACCTGTACAACTTCAAGCTGGACCCGTCGCTGACCCTGGGGTGTGGCACCTGGGGCGGCAATTCGGTTTCTGAGAATGTGGGGCCGCAGCACCTGTTGAATATCAAAACGGTGGTGGACCGGCGCGAGAACATGCTCTGGTTCCGAGTGCCCCCCAAAATTTACTTCAAATACGGGTGTTTGCCAGTGGCATTGCGGGAACTGCAAGGGCGACAGCGGGCCTTTATCGTCACCGATAAACCCCTGTTTGAGTTGGGGATGCTCAAGGAAGTGGAGCAGGTGCTGGAGGAACTGGGCATCGAGTTCCAGGTGTTTTATGACGTGGAGCCAGACCCCAAACTCAGCAACGTGGAAAAGGGCCTGGAGCGGTGCCGCAGTTTTCAGCCGGATGTGCTGATTGGGTTTGGCGGTGGGTCGCCCATGGATGCGGCCAAGGTGATCTGGCTGATGTACGAGCACCCGGAAGTGGAATTCAGTGGCATTGCTATGCGGTTCATGGACATTCGCAAGCGGGTGTACACGTTGCCGCCGTTGGGACAAAAGGCCATTCTGGTGGCGATTCCCACCACATCGGGGACGGGTTCGGAGGTGACGCCCTTTGCCGTAGTAACGGATGACCGCACCGGCATTAAATACCCGCTGGCGGACTATGCGCTTACCCCCACCATGGCCATCGTGGACCCGGAACTGGTGATGCACATGCCGAAAAAACTCACAGCCTACGGGGGGATTGACGCCCTGACCCACGCTTTGGAGGCCTACGTGTCGGTGCTGGCGACGGAATTTACCGAGGGGCTGGCGCTGGAGGCCATCAAGTTGCTGTTTACCTACCTACCCCGGGCCTACAAATACGGCGCCAAGGACCCCGTCGCTCGGGAAAAGGTGCATTACGCGGCGACGATTGCGGGAATGGCCTTTGCCAATGCCTTTTTGGGAATTTGCCACTCCCTGGCCCACAAGTTGGGTTCCACATTCCACTTGCCCCACGGCTTAGCCAACGCGCTGATGATTGCCCACGTGATTCGCTACAACGCCACCGACGCCCCCTTCAAACAAGCCATTTTCCCGCAGTACACCTACCCCCACGCCAAGCAGCGCTACGCGGAAATTGCTGATTTTCTGGGACTAGGGGGGCGCACGGAAGATGAAAAGGTAGAGCGCCTAGTGGAAGCGGTAGAAAACCTGAAGCGGGAGTTGGAGTTGCCCATGTCCATCAAGGAGGCCTTGCCTGATAAGGAACGGGAGTTTTATGAGCAGGTGGAACAGATGGCCGAACAAGCCTTTGACGACCAATGCACCGGCGCCAACCCCCGCTATCCCCTGATCCGCGACCTGAAGGAGCTGTACGTGCTGGCCTACCAGGGCTGCCGGCTCGAGAGCGTGCTCTACCACCGGGAAGAACCCCTAGCGCTGGCAACAACCACGAATTAGGGGGAGGAGCGATGGACTTGGCAACGCGCTTACCGGTGCCAGAGGGGGTCTCGGACATTTGGCGCACCCAGCCCCGCTCGCCCCTGGAGGCCATCCTGCGTCCCCGGACAGTGGCGGTGGTTGGGGCTACAGAACGCCCTGGGAGTGTGGGCCGCACCCTGCTGTGGAACCTGATCAGCACGCCGTTTGGGGGAACGGTGTTTCCCGTCAATCCCAAACGTCCAAGTGTGCTAGGGATCAAAGCCTACCCCCGCATCCAGGACGTACCCGACCCAGTGGATTTGGCGGTGATTGCCACGCCGGCCCCAACCGTTCCCGAGGTCATTGCTGAGTGCGCCCAAGCCGGTGTGAAAGGCGCCGTGATTGTCTCGGCGGGGTTTCGAGAAACAGGAGCTGAAGGTCTGGCGCTGGAGCAGCACATCCGGGCCAACGCCGGTTCCATGCGCATCATCGGCCCCAACTGCTTAGGGGTGATGAATCCCATCATTGGGCTGAACGCCACCTTTGCCAGTGCCATGGCGCGCCCCGGGACGGTGGGGTTTATTTCCCAAAGCGGAGCGCTGTGTACGTCCATCCTGGACTGGAGTTTGCAGGAAAACATCGGGTTTAGCGCTTTTATCTCCATCGGCAGCATGCTAGATGTGGGCTGGGGAGATTTGATTGATTACCTGGCCGACGACCCCCACACCAAAAGCATCGTGCTCTACATGGAGTCCATTGGCGATGCCCGCTCATTTCTCTCGGCGGCGCGGGAAGTGGCCCTAACCAAACCCATCATTGTGCTCAAGGCGGGGCGCACCGAGGTTGCAGCCCAAGCGGCAACTTCCCACACAGGCGCCTTGGCCGGGAGTGATGAAGTTGTCAGTGCGGCTTTCCGGCGGTGCGGCGTGTTGCGCGTCGATAACATTTCCGACCTGTTTGACATGGCGGAGGTGCTCTCGAAGCAGCCCAAATTACCCCAGGGGAATCGGCTAGCAATTGTCACCAACGCTGGGGGACCCGGGGTGATTGCCACTGATGCTTACTTGCACGGCGGAGGACAACTGGCGAACCTGGCGCCCGAGACGATTGCTGAACTGAATCGCCTGTTGCCGCCCCACTGGAGCCATGGCAATCCGGTGGACATCTTGGGGGATGCCGATGCCGAGCGTTACGCCCAGGCTCTAGAGATTGTCAGTCGCGACCCCAACAGCGACGCCATCTTGGTGATTCTCACGCCCCAGGCCATGTCCCAGCCTACCGAGACCGCTAACCGGTTAATTGCCTGCGCGCAACAGAGTCGCAAGCCCATCCTGGCCAGTTGGATGGGGGGTGAAAGCGTGGCACCGGCGATGAATGCGTTAAACGCGGCGGGCATTCCCACGTTTAGTTATCCCGACACCGCCGTTCACATCTTCAACTACATGTGGCGTTACAGCCGGAATCTACGCGCCCTGTATGAAACGCCGCAATTGCCGCCTGATTCCGACGAATTCACCCCTGACCGCCCGTTGGTGCAACGCCTTTGTACGCAAGCGCTTCAGGCCGGCCGCACGCTGCTGACGGAATACGAAGCCAAACGAATCTTGAGCGCCTATGGAATTCCCACCGTGCCGACGGCAGTAGCCCACACCAGCGATGAAGCAGTGACCATCGCCGAACAGATGGGGTATCCGGTGGTGCTGAAATT
Organism: Gloeomargarita sp. SKYB120; assembly: GCA_025062155.1. Lineage (NCBI taxonomy): Bacteria > Bacillati > Cyanobacteriota > Cyanophyceae > Gloeomargaritales > Gloeomargaritaceae > Gloeomargarita > Gloeomargarita sp. SKYB120. The sequence continues at coordinate 86,400 of JANXAM010000004.1, forward strand.
GCTCTCGGAGGTCATCACCCACAAAAGCGACGTCGGCGGTGTGCAATTGAACCTGCGCGATGCCGAGGCGGTCCGGGCGGCCTTTGAACAAATCCGCACGCAGGCCCAGGCCTACCATCCCAGTGCCTTCCAGGGGGTCACGGTGCAACCGCTGGTGCGGGGTCCCGGTTACGAACTCATCGTGGGCAGCAGCGTGGATGTGCAGTTTGGGCCGGTCATTTTATTTGGAAGCGGCGGGCAACTGGTGGAGGTGTTTCAAGACCGGTCGCTGGGATTGCCGCCCCTGAATAGCACCCTGGCCAAGCGTCTGATGGAACGCACCCGCATCTACCAAGCCCTGCAGGGCGCTCGGGGACAACGGCCAGTGGATATCGAAGCGCTCGCCCAATTACTGGTGCGTTTTAGCCAGTTGGTCGTCGAGCAACCCCAGATTCAGGAAATAGACATCAACCCCCTGTTTGCTTCGGCGGACCAGTTGCTGGCTCTGGATGCGCGGGTGGTGTTGCGCCAGGGAGACCCGCCCAAGCTGGCGATTCGTCCCTATCCCACCCAGTACATGAGCTGTTTCACGCTCAACAACGGCCTGCGCGTCACCCTGCGTCCCATTCGCCCGGAAGACGAACCGCTGCTGGTGGAATTTCACAAATTGCTCTCCGAAGAAAGCGTGTATATGCGCTATACCCACCTGCTGAAACTGCAACACCGGATTGCCCACGAACGACTGACCCGCATTTGCTTCATTGACTACGACCGGGAGATGGTGCTGGTGGCCGATTACAAAGACCCCGCCACGGGACAGCATCAGGTTATTGGGGTGGGGCGTTTCAGTCGCTACCACAACTCCGACAACGCCGAATTTGCCATGATTATTGCCGACCGCTACCAGCGTCAGGGACTGGGTACGGAACTGCTTCGGCGACTGATTGACATCGCCCGGGCCGAGAATGTCCGGCAACTAGAGGCTTATATGCTTCCCCACAACATTGCCATGCGCAAAATCTGTGAGCGACTGGGGTTTGAACGACAACCCACTAGCCACGCTGACGAACTGGTTTACGTCCTGAAGCTGCAACCGTGAGGGGCCCGGCGTCCCCAAGCGGAAAACACCGGAGCGAACCTGAGGGGTCTGTTGTGTCAGGGGACACCGGCGCTTTCATCCTAGCAATCTTCTGAGGAGTGCTACCCCTCCTTGAGCAGTGGCATGCCCGATGGGCGCAGGACCAGGTTCATCGTCGCTCGCACATCCCCTTCACAATACTCCTTAATTTTTGGCAAGTTTCTCTCCCGCCAGTACAGTTCATCTGGCTGCCATCCATATCGACCTTGGGGCTTGGAATTTTGAATAAACGCGCCAAAAGCGCCAAGCTCGTATGATTCTTCATTTCGCCAAACCTCTACAACTCCATCGTATCCACGCGAAGAATTTCCTAGGGTTTTTTGCCGTGGTTATTGAGTTGTCTATAGCAAAAAACATTTGAGCTGGCGTGTTTGAGCAGCGGGCAAGGCAAAAGCGTCAAGGCCTCTAGTTGTAGCTCATGCCAAACATTGTGTGCTTAGCTATAGGAAGGGGAAAGATGCCATGGATCAACATCCAGCGGGCCAGTGCTGGGCAATCAAATTCCTTGATATAGCTAAAAACACTTAGTCTGACGTAGAATAAGGGTGATAGGTTACGGAGTGATGTCTATGCCTTACAGCACAGACTTACGTCAGAAAGCCATTGAAGCGGTCTTGGGGGGTGCAACACTCGTCGAAGTGAGATATCGCACGTTACAACGCTGGCTCAAGCAATGGTCTGAAACCCGGTTACCAAAAGGGGCATAGTCATAAATTTCGCAAGTTTGTCGAAGCAAATTCCAGTCTGACCCAAAAGGAAATGGCGGCTAGTATGACGATTTGTAGGGCGCTTAAAAGACGAGCAAGAGCGGCAAGCATATCTCGGGAAAATGAAGGATGTGAAGTCGGAAGAAGTCGTCTACATAGACCAATCCGGCATTGACCAGCGAGCAAAAGGTGAAAGGGTTTATGGGAAGAAGGCGGGTGGGATATGATGGGTGGTGATTATCTCGGGAGACTCATCGAGCCATTAACCTGGATAGGGAGCTGCAATTTACAGGTAGTTTTGACTTGGTTGACGGAGTGGTTATTACCAGTGATTGGTCCTGGTAAAAAGATAGTGATGGACAGGCGGCGGTTAGGCAAGTGGTGGAAGCGGCTGGGTGTGAGTTATTCACCCGATTTGAATCCAATCGAACAGGTGTGGTGTCGGATTAAGCAAAAGGTGCATAAGTTACAGGTGAGTCCAATCGAAAATCTGCAATCTTTGGTCAATGAAACTATCCGTAGCTTATGTCAAGTTTTGTGATTTTAGCTATAGAATGCGCTATGGAATCGTCTATCTTTCCACTCCCTGCGGATGTACAGGACTTTGTAGCCTGTTCCTTAGAGAGCCTGGCTGGACAAAACGAGTCTCCCGATGTGGACACCCTGAGCAAGTGGGAGTACCAGTTAAGTAAACTGGCTGCCCTGCTGCACCAGGCCAGGCGGCAATCCCTGGTGATGAAGTAGTTACCACCCCAAGACTTTCAGCATCAGGTGCTTACCAAGCTATGCCACACCAACACTCGCCTGGACAAAGCGGCTAGGTACGGATGTGCGGGCTACCGTCCAACAGGTGATTTACCGTCAGCCGCACAGTGATTGTTGCAGTGGTCACGGCGGTTGTCTTTGCCTTGCTCCGGCCCCAATAAAAAGTGAAATTGCTTTTGGGGTGTAAGTAAGAAAAGCCTGCGGGCCGCGCGCCGCAGTCGAAAAAAGTCCCAAAAAGTACCTAAGTGGCGGGACTAGCGGCAATTCTAAACTTTTTGTGATTTGCCCCCCACGTGCCATTATTCGACTCCCTACGAAGGACAGTAAGCAAGCTGCAAAGACTGGGCAACTGTCAGGAGACGTTTATCCCTTGTCCAAAGCTGGTATTGCGTCTGGGCTGTCGCAGCTAGCAGGTGAGCATCTACCCAGCCAATCCCACTCCCCATGAGTTGATGCCGCTCGACAAAATCTAACACTCGCTCATGACTCACTAGGGGAAGACTAGGTAAGTCCCGCAGAAAACTCAAGACTCGGTGGCGATTCTTGAAATTACCCAGCGCTAGTTCACCGATAATCATTTCGTGGATGCACACACGGCTTGTTTCTAACAGGTTTCTCAGCACGGGATTACCACTACGGAAGTAGTCAATCCAGATAGATGTGTCAACGACTATCTTCATGCAGGCTATCCCACCGGCGACGGGGTATGTCTTGCAAATCCGGTTCAGTTCCTTCTAACTCCAACAGGGCTTGTGCCGCTTGCTTTGCCCGCATCTCCGGCGCATATTCTTCCACAATGGTTACTAGGACGCGAGCCGCTGCAATGTCCGGTTGCTCGCCTACCCAGTGAATCTGTCCATCCCTGTAAATCGCTTCGTAGGTTTTCATCATACCGTCCCTTGTTGAACAAGACGCTCAATCAACTGCTTGAAGTCACTTTCTATGTCATAAACGGAAGTCAACTCAGCAAATGCCCAGCGGCCATAGATGCCCAGCCTGTTGACTCCAGGAACCCACAGGGTGCGCATCGTTGTTGCCTTCCCCTTGGCATCTTCGAAGACAACCGTTGCTCTAATCATACAGGCGGAACCCAGTTGGGCGACTCATCTACCGCTAGGAGCAAGTAGTACTGTCATGCAACGGGCACCTACTGCACCAGGGCCTTTGCTACGGGACTTCTATAGCCGAGCCATCTATGGTTGTCAGCCCTAGGGTCCCAGAGCACGGCCCCGCCTTTGGGTTTTCTCTCCTCTCTCTGACAAACTAAAGCAGCTTAGCTATAGCGCTTTGCCAGCCAGCAATCGCTTTAGGTGTCCAAGGGGCATCCCCAATCTACCCAGCCTAGCGTTATTGGTTAGGGGGTTAAGCCTGGTGAATCGCTGTCAGAACCTTTTGCTGCAAAGACGATTCCAGTGCCGTCCAAATCCGACGCTTTACTGCTGGGGGCCAATCGCGAAGCCAATCCAAACAGATTTCCGCTAGAGCTTCTGGTGAGTCTTGACAGGTTTCCAGCAAGCGAACCACAGCTTCAACGTCAGCAAGTGTGGGTTTGCGCCAGGGTTTGGGTTCGTACAGTCGCAAATCTCGCAGGGGTACCCGGTGAGTAATAGCTTTCCACTGGGATGAGTCCAGCACGGCTGTATCTCCCTGCAGCGCCTTCACAAATAACCCCTGCCCTTGGTGGGCCCGCGTCTATAGCTAAGCTATCTATACTGGTCATCTTCTAGGTTGCAGGGCGCAGCTTCGGCTTGGGTTTTCCTATCATCGCCCTGACAAACTGAAGCGGCTCAGCTATAGGACGCGCTTCAGCTTTCCATCAGCTCCGACGTAAACTACTCGCGCACCCGATGTAATTTCTGCGGCAACTTGCAAATGAGGGTCCCCAGAGTCCCCATGTACTGCATTTTGTGCTTCTGTGGCCCTATTCATCGGCGTTTTAGGATTGTAACTCTTCCTGTTACCCAGAGTCCCCGCGAGACTCCCCAGCGTCCCCGTTGGCCAACCCGGGTAAAGTCTTGGGAGATGTCGGTGGGGCTAATGGGAACTCCCCGGTGACCCCAAGATTTGCGCAGAGTCCCCGTTCTACAGCAGGCTTAACATCGGCGTTTCCGACGTTATTGTCATTACACGGTGACCCTGGTGACCCTTCTTTCCAACTCAGCCCCCAAATGAATGTCGTGACTGTATCTTGTCCACTCGTCCGAGAGCGCCGCCACCCGCCCGGCCACAAGACGCCGGTTCATCGGCTATCGGCTACCCCTAAGCCCCGCCAGTGAAACCGCGCCTGTAAACGCCCATTGGAGTTAATGAGTACCACCGCCCCCTTGGGCGCCCGCTTCATCGGTGTAACCCTACACTTGACTACACCAATCTTACACCCAAAATCCTGTAACACACTACGGTTTTGTACTAATCCTTACTTTTGATGTACTAACAGCGTTTTCGGCTAGAGTCTCGTCTGGTACGGGTTTTGGCGGTTTGATGGGGGAAGCGGGCGATGGGACTCGAACCCACGACGTTCAGCTTGGGAAGCTGACATTCTACCACTGAATTACGCCCGCAACTTTCTTTTATCTATCGTAGCATCTAGCCTACTTGGAGAGTTGCGGACAGGTAATCAACACCTTGTCCACACGGTTACCGTCCATATCTACAATTTCAAACTCCAAGCCAGCCCACTCAAAATGCTCCGCCACCCGGGGAATGTGCCCCAAATGGTCAATGATTAACCCAGCCAGGGTGTGGTACGAGCGGTTTTCGGGCAGTTCGGGAATGTTAAACAGTTCCTGGAATTTCTCGATCCCCATCAGTCCATCCACCAGCCAAGAACCGTCCTCTCGCTGAATGGCTGTGGGTTCGTCCTCGTCGTCGGTGGAGGGAATCTCGCCAATGATCGCCTCCAGGATGTCCTTGAAGGTCACCAGCCCCTGGACCACGCCGTACTCGTCCACCACCAGCGCCATTGGCGAACCGGATTGCCGTAGCAATTCCAACACCTTGAGCACGTGAGTGTTTTCTGGGACGTAAAGGGGGGGACTCAGGTGCTGGGTTAGGTCAAAGGGTTCTCCTCGCAATGCCTGGGCTAGCAAGTCCTGGGTGGATACAATTCCCACCACATGGTCCAAATCTCCCTGGCACACCGGAAATCGAGAATAGCTGTGGTTGCAAATTTCCTCTTGGTTTTTGCTGGGGGGGTCCTCCAGGTCAAGCCACACAATGTCGGGGCGGGGGGTCATCAGGGCGCTGATGCGCAGTTCATCCAACCGAAAAACCCGCTCGACCAAATCCTGCTCTGACTCAGCAAACGTTCCAGCTTCTGTGCCCTGCTGCAAAAGGAGTTTGATTTCCTCTTCGGAAACCTGGGGTTCCCGCACTGGCTGAATCCCCATTAGGGTCAAAATGGCCTGGGCCGACCAGCTCAAGATGGCAATCAACGGCGCCATCACCCGCGAAAGCCAGGAAAGCGGCGCAGCCACGAGCATGGCAATCGGTTCGGGATAGCTTAGCCCCACCTGCTTGGGCACCAGTTCCCCAAAAATTAGGGCAATGTAGGTGCTGCCGATAGCCACTAGCAGCGTGGAAAGCACATGGGCGTAGGGCGACAAAACCGGAATCTGGGCTAGACTGGCTTGCAGGTGATTGCCCAGCGTCGCTTCCCCAAACGCACCAATCAAAATGCCCACCAACGTAATCACGATTTGGATGGTGGACAACATGCGGGTGGGATGGCCGGCAAGGTCCAAAACCAGTTGGGCGCGATGGTCGCCTTCGTTTGCCTGTTGCTGGAGCCGGGTTTTGCGAGCCGACAGGATCGCCAGTTCTGACATGGCAAATAGACCGTTAATAAGCGTCAGAACCAGGATCAGGCCAAGCGCAGACCAACTGTTCATGTATAAAGGGTTAGGAAGCCACCCTAGTACCCCATTATGACCCCAGCCCGCACCATTTGTCTCGGTTTTCTGCTGGTAATTAGCGTGGGGACACTCCTGCTCGTTGGCCCCTGGGCCACCCAAACCCACCAGTGGAGCGATCCGGTAACCGCCCTGTTTACCGCTACTTCCGCCGTTTGTGTCACGGGACTTTCGGTGGTAGATGTTGGTACATATTACTCGCTGTTTGGACAAATCATACTGCTGTTGTTAGTGCAAATTGGCGGTTTGGGTTACATGACCTCCATGACCCTGTTGTTCATGGCGTTGGGGCGGCGGTTCCGGCTCAAGGATAAGTTAGCCATCCAGCACGCCCTGGACCAGAGTGGCATTGGCGGGATTCAGGGGCTATTGCGGTTGATCCTGGCGGCGACAGTGCTGATTGAGACGCTGGGGGCACTGGCCCTGTGGTCGGTGTTCCGGCGGGAATATGGCTGGGGACGGGGGCTATGGCTGGCAGTTTTTCACAGCGTCAGCGCCTTTAACAACGCCGGGTTTAGTTTGTTTCCCGACAGTTTAATGCGCTATCAACGGTCGGGACCGGTAGTGGGGGTGGTTTCGGCCTTGATCATGCTGGGGGGCATCGGTTATCCGGTGCTGTCGGACCTGTGGCATTGGTTCCGGCGGCGCCAGGCGGTGAGTCTCAATACCAAAGTGGTGTTGACGACCAGCGGGTTTCTCTGGGCCGTAGGGATGCTCCTACTTTGGGCGGTCGAGGTGCGCAACCCGGCCACTTTGGGGCGCTTACCCCTGGCCGGCCAGTGGTGGGCGGCTTGGTTCCACAGCGTCACGCCCCGGACTGCCGGTTTCAACACAATTGATGTGGGGCAAATGACGGTGACCGGACTGGTCATTACTATGGTGTTGATGTTTATCGGCGCCAGTCCAGGGGGAACCGGCGGGGGCATCAAAACGACCACTGTGCGGGTGCTGGTGCGAGCCACGCGGACCATTCTGCGGGGCCATGAGGAAGTGATTATGTACGAACGGGAAATCCCGCCGGTGCTGATTTACAAAGCCATTGCTGTGCTCATCGGGTCGCTGGGAGTGGTAATGCTGATGGTGACTTTGTTATCCATCACCGAGGCTGGCCAGGACCACGGGTTTTTGGCGCTGTTGTTTGAGGTGGTGTCGGCATTTGGCACAGTTGGGCTGTCTACTGGCATCACTGGGCAGTTGACGGTTCCAGGCAAGTTGTTGATCGCGGTGACGATGTACGTGGGACGGGTGGGGGTGTTGTTGCTGATGGCGGCCATCGTCAGTGAACCCCGCCCCCTGCGCACCCATTACCCCGAAGAGACTTTTTTGGTAGGGTAGAGCTAGGGACCCGAGGGAGCGCATGCAGGCGTTTTGGCAGCGCCGTCGCCACCAGCAGGGGCGCCAGTTTGGGGTCATTGGCCTGGGACGCTTTGGCCGGTCGGTCTGCCGTACCCTCAAGAGCATGGGCTGCGAAGTCCTAGGGGCGGACAAAAGGGAAGACCTGGTGGCGGCCATTGTGGAAGAAGGGATTGTGGACCATGCAGTGGAACTGGACACCACAGACCCCAACGCCTTGAAGGAAGCGGGCTTTTTTGAATTTGAAACGGTGATTGTCGCCATCGGCAACTACATCGAACAGAGCGTGATCACCACCTTAAATTTGCGCGAAGCCAACGTGCCGAATATCATTGCCAAGGCATCATCGGACATTCACGGGCGGTTGCTGGAGAAAGTGGGAGCCACCCGCGTGGTTTACCCAGAAAAACAAATGGGGGAACAACTGGCCCGCTCCCTGGTGCGTCCCAACATCATCGAGCGGCTGGAGGTAGACCCGGAAAACAGCATCGTGGAGGTGCGGGTGCCGCCGGCATTCGTGGGCAAAAGTATCGTGGACCTGAAGCTGCGCAACGAGTACGGGATCAGCGTGATTGCTGTGGGTCGTCCCGGTTCCCATTTTGAAATCAATCCCAACCCGACAGCGCCCCTGGAAGAGGGCATGATGATGTGGGTGATTGGCAGCAACCACGACCTGAACCGGCTGATGGATTTGACCCAATGAAGCGCCTGGCGCTGGTGCTGTTAGGGCTAGGGCTGGCAGGTTGCACGAACCTCCAGACAACAAAGGCTCCTCCCAAATTGGCTATTGAACAGTCTGTCCCCACAACAACCAGGACGGCAAGAGTGCTCGCGGTACCTACCCAGTTGGTCAAAACTGCCAGCCTGTCCCTGCAAGTCGCGGATGCCACTGCCGCCAGCCAACGGGCCATCACTTGGGTGCGTCAAGCCGGTGGGGAGCTGTTGAACTTGGAAGACAGCGGCATGGTGGGGGACGTGCGCCGGTTAAGTTTGGAACTGCAAGTGCCCGCTCCTCAGTTGGAAACCATGCTGGAGCGTTTGACAACGTTGGGCACCCTGGAGAGCCGGCAAGTGACCGCCGAAGACGTGAGCGACCAACTGGTGGATTTGAACGCCCGCCTGCGCAATCTCCGCCGGACGGAAGCGATGCTGCTGAAGATCATGGAGCGCTCTGGTTCAGTCGGGGACGTGCTCAAGGTGGCTCAGGAGGTCGCTCGCGTGCGGGAGCAGATTGAGCAGTTGGACGCCCAGCGGGTGAACCTGCAAAACCGCGTGCGCTACGCCCGGATTCAGGTGCAACTGGCGGCTACCCAAGTGAAAGCGCCTTCTCTGGGTGACCGTCTGGGGGAAACTTGGGGACAGGCCACGAGTGCTCTGAGTCAGTTCACTACCGGCGTTCTCCAAATCGCCCTGTGGACGGTGGTGTTTAGTCCCTACTGGCTCCCAACCGGCCTAGGGCTTCGGTGGTTCTACCGCGTACTCCGGCAACGACGCCCCTCGCCCGGCCCCTAAACCCGTTCCAGCATGAACTTCGAGCGTTTGAGAGTGTCAGGAACCGGAATCGGGTAATTGCCGGTGAAACAGGCCGAACAAAACTGCTGGGGGGACTGACCCGTGGCGCGGAACATGCCTTCCCAGCTCAGGTAAGCTAGGGAGTCCACCTCCAAATGAGCGGCAATTTCCGGCACTGACTGGCGCGCGGCAATCAGTTGGTCCTGGTTGTCCGTGTCAATCCCGTAGAAGCAGGGGTGGGTCACTGGCGGCGACGAAATCCGCATATGCACCTCGCGCACGCCCGCTTCCCGCAACGCCCGCACCAATTTCCGGCTGGTGGTCCCCCGCACGATGGAATCGTCCACCACCACCACTCGCTGCGACTGCAGAACATCCCGCAGCGGGTTGAGTTTCATGCGAATCCCCGTTTCCCGCATCGTCTGGGTTGGCTGGATGAAGGTGCGTCCCACGTAGCGGTTTTTGATCAACCCTTCGGCGTAGGGAATGCCGCTGGCGTGGGCGTAACCAATCGCGGCAGGCACCCCCGAATCCGGCACAGGAATCACCAAATCCGCATCCGCGGGGGCTTCCTGGGCCAAAATTTCCCCCAACCGGCGCCGGTAGGTGTAGAGACTGTGGCCCTCCATGATGCTGTCGGGGCGGGCGAAATAGATCATCTCAAACACGCACAACTTGCGGTTGGCCGGTTGCCACTGGCCGCTGGTCAAGCCTTCCGGTGTGATCCACACCCATTCCCCCGGTTCGACCTCCCGCAGGTAGTCCGCTCCGATGATGTCCAGGGCGCAGGTTTCCGAGGCCAGCACCAACCCCTTTTCCCCTAGGGTCCCCAGCACCAGCGGGCGCACCCCATAGCTATCTCGCAGCCCGAGAATTCCCGCTGGTGTGCCGATGACAACGCTGAAAGCTCCTAAGCACTGCCTAGCCATTTGCACAGCACCGGTGACCCAATCGGCCCCTGCATCCACCGCCTGGGCCAACAACTGGGCCATGACCTCCGAATCCGTCGTGGCCTGGAGGGGATAGCGGTCGGTGGGAAGCGCACGCCGCAGCTCCAGGGTGTTGATGAGATTGCCGTTGTGGGCGAGCGCCAAGGACCCCAAACGACTGGAAACCACCACCGGCTGGGCATTGACCACTCGGCTGCTCCCGGTCGTGGAATAGCGGTTATGCCCAACCGCCCACTGCCCCGGTAATTGCCGCAGGATGTCTTCCCGGAACACCTGCGAAACCAGCCCCATCTGCTTGTAGCAGTACACCTGTCCCCGGTCAAAAGTGGCAATGCCGGCCGATTCCTGGCCTCGGTGCTGCAGCGCGTAGAGACCGAAGTAGGCAAGCTTGGCCACTTCTTCCCCCGGCGCGTACACGCCAAAAACGCCGCAGGCTTCTTCCGGTTTGTCGGGCGGGCTGGTCATAGTGCAGTCACCGAGATTACTTTTAACCCAATCTTAACAATAAAGGCGCTCCCCTTTTTAGGGTACCGCTGTGGCTGGGTCCTGACCACCAACCCGCCGTTTCGTTCTATAGTAGGAGTCGGGTGTGAGGTCGAAGGCTGTGCTGCGCAAGGGGTGGTGGGCTGTCCTTTGGCTCTGGATAAGTTGGGCCACGCCAGGGTGGGCGACAGTCACAATGCGGGTTTTTTTACGGCAGACCTACCAGCCGCTGACGCTGGGGACTTCAACCCCTGGCCAGGTGGTGGATGCCTACGGGCGACTGGTGGCTACCCTGCCGCCGCTTAGACGCCTAATTGCCCAAGCTCACAACGGCGAGGTGACCATCGCTGGGCAACGGGGGCCGTGGTTTTGGGTGCTACCGAGCAGCGGTGGGTATGTCTATGCGGGTGACGGCTGGTATCGGGGGCGGCTGTTGCTGCTGGCGCGTAACGGTTTGAGCGTGATCAACTATGTGGACCTAGAGGAATATCTCTACAGCGTGGTGGGAGCGGAGATGTACGCCCACTGGCCAGCGGCAGCCCTACAGGCCCAAGCGGTGGCTGCGCGTTCTTATGCCGTCACCAAGCGCTTGCAACCGGCGGACCGGTATTACGACCTGGGCACCACCGAGCGCCATCAGGTGTACCGAGGATTGCGCTCCGAACAGCCCAGCACGCGGGCGGCGGTGGATGCCACGCGCGGGCAAATTCTCACCTACCGGGGGGGCATTGTCCTGACCCAGTACGCCGCAAACGACAACATCGTGCGAGACGTGTTTGGAGGACGGGGCATGAGCCAACGACGGGCCTACGAGCTGGCGAAACGGCAGTACAACTACCTGCAAATTCTTGGCCACTTTTTCCCAGGAACTCGCCTGGGGCGTATTCAGGGGTACTGAGCCTTTTCGCTATGATGGAAAGGTAAAAACGTCACAGGTCAAGGGAATGGCGGCGGAAATTTGGAGTCACGCAGCGGTCATTGCGGGGATGGTGCTGGTGGGCGTGGCCAGTGGGTTTGTGTTGATCAAACTCACGGGGGAATCTTCCGCTGGACGGCTGTTTAAAATTACGGGCAAACAAGAGTAAACGGTGCCCATGGCTGACCCGCCTGCTGACGACATCCTGGCTTGCTTTCGGGCCGAAGCACCCCAGCTATTGGCGGAATTGGAGAAGGGTTTGTTGAATCTACGGCGGGAGCGGTCAGCGGCGGCTTACTACCGTCTGATGCGAGTGGCCCATTCCCTGAAAGGGGGCGCAGCCAGCGTCGGGATGCACAGTATTCAGACCTTGGCCCAGCGCTTGGAGGAGGTCTTGCAAATCCTAACCGTGCGTCCTGAAACGGATGTTGACGCCATCGAAGATTTGTTGCTGCAGGGCTTTGACTGTTTGCGCTTGCCCCTGGCCCAGTGGCTGAAAACGGGGGTGTGTGACGCCGAGCCGAGCCTGCGACGGGCTGAGGTGATTTACCCGCAGTTGACGGAACGGTTAGGGCCAAAACCCCAGGCGGTGGAACCCTTGACATCGCAGGATTTGCAGGTGGACCTTGTGCAAACCCTGTTGGAGACAGATATTGCCCCTAAAATCCAAGAAATTCGCGGGTTATTAAGCCAACCCCACTCCCCCCTGCTGGTGGGAGAACTGCGGGCACAATTCGACGTGCTGGCGGGGTTGGGGGAAATGCTGGATTTAACGGGATTGACTCGCATCAGTCGCTTGGCCTTGGCGGCCTTGACCCACCATCCCGAGCAGGCGTTGACCATTGCCGAGATGGCGCTGCGGGACCTGGAAGCTGGAGGGCCACAAGCAGCGCCGAGTCCTGAGCTGGTGGCCTGGAGTGAATCTCTCGGATCCCCAACCGACGTCGAGCGGGTGGCCCTGAAAGAAACCCCTATTCCGCAGGAGCAGCCAGCCCTGGCCGACAACGGGGGTGCACCGTTTCCAGTATCCCTGTGGGAGGAAATCGCCAATCAACCGACCGAGTTTGACCCAACGGCGCAGGGCCGGGTGGCCGAGACTGCGACTTCCCTGGGAGAAGCAACCGGTTTGGAGTGGTCGTCAACCGCAGATGCGCTGGCACCGGCGATGAGCGATGCATCCACTGCTTGGGCTAGTGGCACGCCCATCGAACCGGCTCCGGCAACGGCACCTGCTGGAGACGTTGAACCGATGCCCGATACGTCCCTATCCCTTTGGGAGGAGTTGGGTCGTCTCGAATTCACCGAATCCCAGGCGTCTGACACGCCGCCACCTGGTGACCAAACTGGAGCTGAAGCTACGGCGGATGGGTTCTGGACCGGCCCGCCTTTGCCGCCGCCCACGGAGACCAACGCGGACGCGCTGGCGTTTTTTGCCCAGGAGGCGCAGGAGTTGCTCCAGACGTTGGAAACCGGTCTGCTGGAGTTGCGCCAGCACCACGACATTCCCCATATCCATGCCCTGATGCGGGCGGCCCATTCCCTTAAAGGAGGGGCGGCGACGGTGGGTTGGACGGTGGTGCAAGGGATTGCCCATCGCCTGGAAAATGCTCTGCAAGCCCTGTACCACTGGCCAGGGGCGGTGGACCTGTCCCTGGAGGAGGCGCTGCTGCGGGCGTTCGACAGCCTGCGCCACCCGTTGCAAGCGCAGTTGGAGGGTCTGGAGCTAGACCCGAAGACGGTGCTCCAGCAAGCTGAGCAGGCCTTCCGGCCCCTTGAAGCGATGTTGGGTGCTACGGCATCCGCCCCTGCGCAAACCTACGTGCCTTCGTCCCAGGATTTGGGGGTGGACATGACCGCCACCATCTTTAGCGGCGATGTGCAGCAGGGGTTAACCCGTCTGGAGCAATGGCTGGCCCAACCGACACCGGACGACCTCACCGAGGTGAAAACCCAGTTGGAGGTTCTGGCCAGCATCGGAGAACTGCTCAACTTGGCGGGCTGGCGGGCGATTTGCCAAACCGGTCTCCAGGCGCTTGCCCAGCATCCAGAACAGGCAACGGCGATTGTGCCGGTCATCGTGCGGGATTTGCGCCAGGGCTACGCGCAGGTCATGGCAGGCGAGCGGGCGTATGGCGGTGCGGTCAGCCCCGAATTGCAGGCGTTTGTGGAACCAGAGACCGCGCCCCCACCGGTGGCAGAAACGCCGGCGCCGACCAGTCGCAGCGTGCGGGTAGACGTCGAGCGCTTGGAACGCCTGAACAATCTCATCGGCGAACTGGTCATCCAGGAGAACGGGGCGCTCTTGTACCAGCAACAGCTCCAGCAGCTGGTGCAGCGGTTTAACCAGCGCCTGCACAAGCTGGAAACCCTCAGCCGGTTATTGCAGGATGCGGCGGACCAAGCGACACTGCTATCGCCTCAAACCGGCGGCGGGCAACCGGCGTTGGACCCCCTGCAGATGGACACCTACAGCCCGCTCTACAGCTGGGTGCAGACGGTGATCGAGGAGGTGGCCCAGGTAGCGGAGATCATGCGGGATATGGGCTTGGTCACCCAGCAGGCCCAGGAGCAGTGGCGCAAAAAGCAGCAGACCCTTAAACACATCCGGAGTGATTTGCTGTGGATGCGCATGGTGCCCCTAAACGACCTGCTGCAACGCTTCCCCCGCCTAATCCGCGATTTGAGCAGCCAGTATGGGAAGCAGGTGCGGCTGCGGCTGGTGGGGGCCAACACGTTGGTGGACAAGGCGGTTTTGGAAAAATTGAGCGACCCTCTTGTGCATCTGGTGCGCAACGCCTTCGACCACGGGATTGAACCGCCAGAGGAGCGCCGCCAGCGGGGGAAAAACCCTGAAGGAACCATCGAGATTCACGCTTATTACCGGGGTAATCAAACCTACATCGTGGTGCGGGATGACGGGCGGGGCATTGATTTTGAACGGGTGCGCCAAAAAGCAATAGAAAAACAACTGTTGACCCCCGAACAGGCGGTCCAGGCAACGCAGGAGGAACTCATCAACTGCCTGTTTACGCCTGGCTTCTCAACGGCCCCAACCGTGAGCGATCTGTCGGGCCGGGGTGTGGGTTTGGACGTGGTGCGCTTGCAAATTCAAGCCCTGAAGGGCACGATTCAGGTGCATAGTGAGCCAGGGCAAGGCACGACCTTCACCCTGCGGTTGCCCCTGACCTTGACGATTACCAAGCTGCTGGTGTTTCGGCTGGAGCAGCAGTTGATGGCGCTGGCGGTGGATAGCTTGGCGGCGATTGTCCGTGTGCCGGATGAGGCATGGCTGACGGTGCAGGGACGGCGGTTGTACCGGTGGCAAGGGCGCTTGGTGCCCCTGATTCCCCCGTCGGTCCTGGCGTACCACTATCCGGTGCGGTGGAACCGGGCGACGCCGCCAGCCGAGCCTTTACCACTGGGGCAAACCCTGTTGTTGCTCAGCGTTGGCGACGCAGTTTATGGGCTGGAGATTGACCAGATTGTGCTGGAGCAGGACTTGGTGATCAAGCCCTTGAGCGGTCTGTTTCCCGCGCCCCCTTACGTGTATGGCTGTACGATCTTGGGAGATGGCCAGCTAGTGCCAGTGTTGGACGCCACAGCGCTGGTGCAGCACTGGCTCCGCACGCCGGAGCTAGGCGTTGTCACGCCCCCAACACCTGTGCGCACCCTCGGCCAAACCGAAATCCTGGTGGTGGACGATTCCCTGACGATGCGGGGGATGTTGACCAAAACCCTGAGCAAACACGGCTACCAGGTGTACACGGCGGCGGATGGGCGGGAAGCCCTGGACGTCTTGGCGCAGCATCCAGGGATCAAGGCCGTCTTTTGCGATGTGGAAATGCCCCGCATGAACGGGTTTGAATTTCTAAGCGTTTGTCGCCAGCAGGGACGCTATCCCGATTTGCCCATCATCATGCTGACCTCGCGCGCGGGGCAAACCCATCAGCAACTGGCAAAAGCCCTCGGGTGCAGCGCCTACTTGACCAAACCCTACCTAGAACCCGAGTTGTTGCAAACCTTGCGCCAGCTGACCGGTTAACCCGCCTGTTTCGCCGCCTCCACCACCTGGGCAAAGGTTTCGGGGTCAAGAATGCTCATCTGAGCCAGCATTTTTCGATTGAGGGCGATGCGGGCCTTGTGCAATTGCCCAATGAACTGGCTGTAGGACAAGCCTGCCAGACGGGTGGCTGCATTGAGCCGTGCGATCCACAGGCGGCGAAAATCCCGTTTTTTCTCGCGCCGGTGCCGGTAGGCATAGCGCAGGGCCTTCATCACCCGCTGGTTGGCGGTGCGAAACAGCACCGATGCTGCGCCCCGAAATCCCTTGGCCAGCTTGAGAATTTTTTTCCGTCGCTTCCGGGCGACATT
The DNA here is from genome assembly GCA_025062155.1 of Gloeomargarita sp. SKYB120. NCBI lineage: Bacteria > Bacillati > Cyanobacteriota > Cyanophyceae > Gloeomargaritales > Gloeomargaritaceae > Gloeomargarita > Gloeomargarita sp. SKYB120. The sequence continues at coordinate 102,485 of JANXAM010000004.1, forward strand.
TCCCCGTTTGACGCGCATGGCAACCCCCTACTGCACCAGCATCAACCGCACATTGGCCAAGTCGCTTGCATGCACCAACACCTTGTGGGCTAGCCGCCGTTTGCGTTGACTGGACTTTTTCTGCAACAGGTGATTGCGCATACTCTGCCGCCGCAGAATCTTGCCGCTACCCGTCACCTGAAACCGCTTGGCCGCCGCCTTCCGGGTCTTGAGCTTTTGCTTCGACATGGCCCTCACCAAAGTCATAGAGATCAATTATACAGTCAACGCCCGAGCCATCGCAAGCGCTACTTGGCGGTGAGACCGGCTTCGCGAGCCGCTTGGGCGACCGCCTGGGCCACGGTGGGCACCACCCGCGAGTCAAACACTGACGGGATAATGTACTCCCGCTGCAACTCCTGGGGGCTGACCAAACTGGCAATGGCTCGCGCCGCCGCTAAGTACAGTTCTGGGGTCAATCGCCGCACTCGACTGTCGAGCGCCCCCCGAAAAATACCCGGAAACGCCAGCACATTGTTGATCTGGTTGGGGTAATCGCTGCGGCCCGTGGCGATCACCGCCACCTTATCTTCAATCCACTCCGGCTGGATTTCCGGCACCGGGTTGGCCAGGGCAAACACAATCGCGTCAGGCGCCATGGTACGGACCATGTCTGGGGTGACTGCGCCCGGCACGCTCAACCCCAAAAACACGTCGGCCTCCACCAGCGCCTCGGCCAGGGTACCGGTTTGGGGCACAGCAAACGCTTGTTTCATCGGATGCAGGTCGTTCCGCTGCGTACTGACAATGCCCTGGGAGTCACACAGGACCAACCCTTGGGCGCCCGCCCGTTTCAAGAGCGCCGCCACCGCTAAACCCGCCGCACCCGCCCCGTTGATGACAATGCGCACCCGTTCCAGGGACTTGCCGACCCAGCGCAGGGCGTTCAACAGGGCTGCGAGCGTCACCACCGCCGTACCGTGCTGGTCGTCATGAAACACCGGCATATCCAACTCCTGTTGCAGGCGTTGTTCGATCACAAAACAGCGGGGTGCGCTGATATCCTCCAGATTGATGCCCCCAAACACCGGTGCCACATGCTTGACCGTCTCCACGATGGCCTCTGGGTCCTGGGTATCGAGGCAAAGGGGAAACGCATCAATGCCGGCGAATTCCTTGAATAGCATGGCTTTGCCCTCCATCACCGGCAACGCAGCGTAAGGCCCTAGGTTCCCTAGCCCCAGCACGGCGCTCCCGTCGGTGACAATTGCCACGCAATTTTGCTTGATTGTGAAGCGGTAAACCTGGTCGGGGTTTTGGGCGATTTCGGCGCAGACCCGCCCGACACCAGGGGTGTAGGCCATCGCCAGGTCCGCCCGATTTTTCAGGGGAATTTTGCTCTGCAGGTGAATTTTGCCCCCCTGGTGCAATTTGAACGTCCGGTCGTCCACGCTCAACAACCGCACCTGGGGCAAGGACTTGAGGGTAGCGATGATTCGTTCCTCGTGCTCTGGGCTGGTGGCATCAATCGTGATTTCACGGATGGCGGTCTGGCGGGTTTGCTCGATGAGAGTGATCGGCCCCAAGTTGCCGCCAGCTTCCCCAATCGCCTGGAGAACCGAGGCCAACTGCCCCACCCGGTTTGGGATGGCAATGCGTACCGTCAGGCTAAAACTAGGGCTGGGGGTCAGGGCAGTCATGGGAGGTGGATGATGCAGGAATTCCGTTGTCAACCCTAGCGTAGGCGGACCAGGTAAACCGTTCAGCCCGAACCTAGATGTCAAACCGCTGTTTCAGGCGAGTCGCCTTGCCCACCCGTTTGCGCAGGTAGTACAGCTTGGCCCGCCGTACCACTGACTTCCGCAGCACTTCGATACTGGCAATGCGCGGGGAATGCACCAGAAAGACCCGTTCGACGCCGACTCCTTGAAAGGTCCTGCGCACCGTGATACTGAGATTGACCCCTGTACCGCGCCGGGCAATCACCACGCCCTCGTAGGGTTGCACCCGTTCCTTGCCCCCTTCTTGGATGACCACTCCCACCCTGACCGTGTCCCCCACATCAATTTGGGGCACATCCGACTTGAGATACTCGGCCTCAATGGACCGGATGATTGCCTGGGCGTTCATGACCTAACCCCCCTACGCCAAACTCCAATCATATGCCAATTTTTTTAACTTGTCCAGCGCTGGCGCCAAGCCTCGTACAGGCAAACGGCGGCGGCCACCGCCACGTTCAAGGATTCGACTCCCGGTTGCTGGGGAATCCGCACCACCTGGTCGGCGACCTGTAACCAGGCGGCGGGCAAGCCCTGAGCTTCGTTTCCCAGCAGCAAGAGCGTAGGCCGTCGCCAATCCACCTGCCAGTAAATCTGGTCGCCCTGGGCATCGGCGGCGATCACCTGCACCTGCTGTTGCCGGTAGAGCTGCAGAACGGCTAGGGGGTCGTGACACACAACGGGCGGGCAACGGAACCATTGACCCGCCGCCGCGCGCAGGACTTTGGGATGGTAGGGGTCCACGCTGTCGTCCGTCAACCAGAACTGGGTCACCCCCACCGCCGCCGCTGTGCGAATCAAGGTGCCCACGTTCCCTGGGTCCTGCAACCGGTTGCCCAATAGATGCAGCCAACCCACAAGGGGTTGGGATGGAGCGGTGGGGATGGGCGCGACAGCCACGACGCCATCGGGATGGACGGTTGTGGCCAGCACCTCCAGCACCGCTGGACTCACGGGTTGGGCAATCCCCGGCGGCAACCGGCCGAGCAACTCGGGATGGTGTTCCGCCCAGGCCGACGTGTAGCAAACCTGTTTCAGGGCAACGCCTTGGTTGAGGGCTTCGCTGAGCAAATGCGTCCCTTCCAGTAAAAACTCCCCTCTTTCTCGGCGTCCCCTGGCAGTGTGGAGCAAACGAATCTGCTGCACCAGGGGGTTCCGACGGCTGGTGATCACCACCACGAACGCCAGTACTGCCGTCGCAGGCGGGCAATCACCGTCAAGGGAATGCGTTGGGGGCACACTGCTGCACACTCACCGTGGTTGGAACAATGCCCAAAACCCTCCGCGTCCATTTGGGCTGTCATCTGCCGCACCCGCTGCGCCGCCTCCAGTTGACCCTGGGGCAAAAGGCTGAGATGGGTAATTTTTGCCCCAACAAACAGCGCTGCCGACTGATTGGGACAAGCCGCCACACAGGCGCCACAGCCGATGCAGGTTGCCGCCTGAAACGCTCGTTCCGCTGTCGAGGCCGGAATCGGGATCGTGTTGGCCTCGGGGGCGCTGCCCACGTTGACGCTGATGTAGCCGCCCTGGGCCATGATCCGGTCAAAGGCGCTGCGGTCCACCACCAGATCCCGCACCACTGGAAACCCTGGAAATGGCTCGAGCGTCAGCGTTTGACCCGTGCGAAATTGCCGCATATACACCTGGCAGGTGGTCAGCCCCGCTTGCCCGTGGGGAATACCATTGACCAATATCCCGCAACTGCCGCAGATCCCTTCCCGGCAATCACTCTCAAACGCCACCGGTTCCTGTCCGCGCTTGATCAAGGCTTCATTGAGTTGGTCCAGGGTTTCCAGGAGCGACCACTGGGGAGAAACCTCCGGAAGCGAGTAAGTCATCCAGCGCCCCGGCTGTTGGGGACCCGATTGCCGCCAGATTCGCAGGGTGATGTGCATGTGGGGAATTGGGTCGCCATTAGTTTCAATTATTACAGGCACAGGTGAAGGACGAGTTCTGGGCTAAGTAGCGTTCCCACATTTGCCAGAGCATCCGGTCAAATTCACGAGCGAATTGGCGGGCATTCCACAGGGGCGACGTGCGACGCGACAGGAACAACGTTTGCCGCACCCGCCGGCGCAGTTCGGCATCTGTCCCTAAACGAATTCCCCACTCGACATATTCCTGAGCGTTCCAGGCAATGCCCTCCTGCACCCCGCAATTCACCAGGAAACTGTAGCTATTGCGGGCCGCGTACTGTTGCCCTACGCGCGTCACCAAAGGCACCCCAACCCACAGCGCCTCTAGGGTCGTCGTTGCGCCGTTGTAGGGATAGGTATCCAAAATCACATCGGCAATGGCCATATTGGCGCGGTGAATGTACTCATTAGGGTCGCGCTCCAGGAATTTCAAACGGTCGGGATTCACGCCCTGTTCCTGCGCCAAATCACAGAAAAATTCTTGGATGCCCTGCTGGTCCCCTAGCCCCTTGATGAGCAGATAACTATTCGGGACTTCCCGGAGAATATCGAGTTGCAAGCGCACCGTTTCGTAATGGCGTTTGTAACTGATTTGAGCACTGTAGAAAACGGTGGCCTCTGCAGGAATCCCCAGGTTATCCCGGCGCAAGGTTGGCACTCCCACTTCAAATCCATCTACGGCAATATAGCAGTGCGGCAACCGCCAGAGGGTTTCGCTGTAGTGCGCTTGAGCATCTTCAGGTAACACATACGGATCCACAACAAAGTAATCCACTGTAGGCGAACCCATTGCATCCCAGCCAAGCCAATCCACGAGCACCGGCGCTGGTTTATAGGCCAGAACTTCGCCAATCACATTGAGCGTTACACTGTCCAAATCAATCAGGATGTCAATGCCGTCTTGATAGATTTGTTTAGCCATCTGGTTGGGGTCTCGGTAATAGTGGCACGCGACCGATTTTGGGAGCAAGAACTCATGGGCAAAACCATCCGGCTGTTGCGTAAGCGAATACATATAAATATCCAACTTTTGCCGGTCACAGTAGCGCAGATACCAGCGCAGCAGCCAGCCCACTGAATGCCGTTTCAAGGTATGGGACAAAAAGCCCACCCGCAGTTTTTCCCGCTGACGAGGCGCATGGGTAAAGACGGTGATTTTCTTCTGTAAACAGGCGGTAACTTGACTGACAAATGCCCGTTTCAAGCGCTGGTTGTTTACCAGGTCATCGCGCAGGTAGGGCAGCCAAAATGGAATATTAAAAGGCCAAGTCCCACTCAACATATTCTCAAAACTTTGCGGTGTGCATTGGGTCAGTCGTTCCAGGGTATCAATGTATCTCTGGCCAGTTTCATAAACTTCTTGGTTGGTTCTACTGCGTACGTACAGCAACCCCTGCAGCATGGTTGCAAGGGATTGTAGCTGGTTCAGGAAGGTGCCCTGCTGCTGGGATAACTCGCAAAGTTGCCGTGCTTTTTCCAACCCTATGCGGTATTCTTTCAATCGATAGAGAATACCCACCAAAAAATATTGGTAATCCCAGTTTTGGGGTTCCTTTTCAATACACCATTCCAGTAGGGTGCGTGCCATCGGAGTGTTGCCATTTTCATGGTATTGGAGAATAGCGCTTAAAAAAACTCCATAGGTGAAATGAGGGACATAGGCCTGTCCCAGGTCCAGCAGGGCTTGATGCCAAGGCTGTAGCGTCTCACCAGGGATTTTCTGGAGGATGAGATGCAGGGTGTCCCCCAGGAGCTTGGTATTTACTTTTTCAGGCGGCAGGCGGCGAATCTGCTCAGGGAGATTCAGCGCTTCCAAACGGGCAAAGTCCTGTCGTTGCGCTAGGAATTCTGCAAACAATAGGAGATTTTCAGTGTCCTCGGGCGCCACCTCCCAAATCCACTGCCGCAACCAACCGGCTAGAGGGGTATCCTCCTGTTCCTGGTACTGGTCGGCGACTTGCTTGAGCACCTGGAAAACCTGCACCGTAGCCGTTTCCTCCAAATGCAGCAGGGCGTGCAACCAAAGTGCTTGCGCCGCCTCGATATCTTCCTGGGCGAGATAGCCAATCAACCCGTAAGCATAGGCGCTGGGTGCCTGGGGGTCTTGTGCTAGCCAGTCTTGAACGTAGTCGACAAGTTCCTGGTAAGACTGCTTGGCGAGATAGCTCTGGGCCTGGGCTTCTCGCATGATTGGCATCAGTGCGACCCGTCGAGACTCCTCTATGATAGTGGTTCCTGAAACGGTTACAATCAAGCATGGTTCTTTGTCGGATGTCCCCATGATCCACCCGTTTGTGATGCCGGTTTTGAGTTCCACGATGACCGAGGGCAAAATTGTCGCCTGGCTAAAGCAGGTGGGTGATTACGTCAAGGCCCATGAAAACATTGTGGTGGTGGAATCCGACAAATCCGACATGGAGGCTGAATCGTTCCAGGAGGGCTATCTAGCAGCGATTTTACTGCCGGCGGGTGCCCAAGCGCCGACTGGTACGCCCATTGCCCTGATCGCCGACACGGTGGAGGAAATGCAGCAGGTGCAGCAAAACCCTGAAAAGTATCTCGCTGAGTTGCAAGGGGAAACCGCATCGTCTGCTGCGACGCCAGTAGCGACGGAAACCCCTCGCCCTGCAGCGGCGGTATCGCGGGCGACCAACGGGCGCGTGATTGCTTCCCCCCGCGCCAAGAAGTTGGCCAAGGAACACCAAGTGGATCTGCGTCAGATCCAGGGAAGCGGTCCCTACGGACGGATTACGGCTGAGGATGTCCTGAAAGTCGTGGCACCCCAAACGGCTACACCCGCAGCACCTGTCACTCCCGTCCCCCGAACGCCTGAAAAAACGCCGCTGGTCCTTGAGGGGGGCACCCTGACGCCGCTCAATACCCTGCAACAGGCGGTGGTGCGAAATATGGTAGCCAGCCTGGCCGTGCCCGTGTTCCGAGTGACCTACGCCATCACCACCGACGCCCTAGACGCCCTATACCGGCAAATCAAGGGCAAAGGGGTGACCATGACAGCCCTGCTGGCAAAGGCGGTGGCGCTGACCCTAGCGAACCACCCGCTGCTCAACAGTCGCTACACCGAGCAAGGGATTTACCAGCCCGAAGGGATTCACATTGCCGTCGCTGTAGCCATGGAGGACGGCGGTTTGATCACCCCTGTACTTGCCAACCCCCACCAGCAGGACATCTACAGCCTCTCTCGCACCTGGCAAGACTTGGTGCAGCGGGCGCGGGCGAAACAACTGCAACCCCACGAGTACAACAGCGGGACATTTACCCTATCGAATCTGGGGATGTTCGGTGTGGAACAGTTTGACGCCATCTTACCTCCTAACCAGGGAGCCATTCTTGCTGTGGGGGCAGCCCAACCCGAAGTGGTCGCCCTTGAAGATGGCTGTATTGCGGTGCGACGCCGGATGCGGGTGACCCTCACCTGCGACCACCGGGTGATTTACGGTGCCCATGCGGCGGCCTTTTTGCAGGATTTGGCGAAACTCATTGAAACCAACGCTCAGTCCCTAGTGCTGTAGGCCTGTTGATAGACCAGTTTTTGCACCGCGCCGATGACCGGGTTGATCTCCCAATTGCGTCGCCGGGGGTCTTCTAGGTACGCCTGCTGCTCCTGCTCCATCATCGCCACGTCCTCGCGGAGCAAGCCCTGGAGGAAGCCTCTGGCGGCATTGAAACAGCGGTTTTTCACCCAGCGGCGGAACCAGACCGGCAGGCGATGCAAACCCCGAAACGCCCCCAGCGAGACCGTATGCACCAGATAGGCACGGGTTTCGGTGGCGTGGACCGGCACTATCAGGCAGTACAGCCGAAAGTCCTGGCCCAACCAAGCGTGCCAGTGGGGATACTCGTAGCGCACCACGAGGGAAGTCAAAAACCGCTGGCGCAAGGGAGGAATAAACAGTTGAATGACCGACCAAGGCCGTTTGACTTGGAAATAGCACTCGGCTTGATATTCCGCCTCAACCCAAGCTGGTCCAGCGTTCCTTTTGCACAAAACGGCGTTGCCCCACGGTTGAAAATAACGGTGCAAGTGGCCGTGATACATATCCATTAAATTTTCTACCAGGAATGAGAAATGGGCGCGGAACTGGAAGGGGGCCACGCTCACAACGTAGTTCAAATGATCCCATTCAAATAAATCTGGAGGTTGCGTCTGGAGCGCTTGGTCCAGGTCACCGGGAAAAATCCAAATAAACCCCTGTTTTTCCTGCACAGGATAACAACGTAAACGACAGGGGGGCAACTTCTGGGATTCCCTCAGGTAGGGAATGGCGACACAGCGGCCTTGACCGTCAAATTGCCAACCGTGATAGACGCACACAATGGCGTCGCTTTGCACATAGCCGCTGCTGAGTTGAACGCCCCGATGGGGACAACGATTTTCTAGGGCGTGAACTTCGCCCTGCTGGTTGCGAAATAGGACGATTTTTTGACCCCAGATTTGCACCGCTAAAGGCTTTTTCCCCAGTTCTCGACTGAGGGCAACGGCGTACCAATAATTCAAATTGACCGGCGCTGTTCTTAATTGCTCTAACCGGGGCACGCCCGCTGATGGCTCCATCTCTTTCTCGCGCACGCCTCAATGCCTGATAGGATAGCATTGGGGGGGTAGGGAGTTGTAGGGAATTTGCGGCGTTATTGGTCCTAGGTTTGCGTTGCCAAGGTGTAGGATGGCTTGGTCAAAAGCTGGGCAGCTTGTTGAGCTAACTCCGCCAGCCCACAGGGTTCAACCGTGAGCTGGGGGGTCAACCGCGCCGTCACCAGGGGATTTACCAGCAGGAATTCCTGATGCAGTGGCGTGCCCAACACCTCGACCACCCCCAGCAGGACCCGCTGGAACAGGTAACGGGGAACGGCGAGGTCGAAGCAGAAGGGAACGGGACCTGGCTGGCCGCCGAGCAGGGGGTGTTGGAGCTGCATCACCAGCGCCCTTTGCAAAGGGTCGTGCAGCCGGAAGGACAAGGCCTGGCCTGTGGTCACCCACCCCTGGAGTCGTAGCGTCTGATGCCAGGGAAATTGGCAGCGGTAATGCCAGTGCAGGGCCAACACCTGGGGCGGACAAGGCTCTAGCGTGATCTGTAAACTCAGCCCGTCCCCCCAGGACTCCCAAGTGCGGTTGGGTTTTTCTACCCAGCAGCGCAACCGCCATTGCCCCGCCTCCCACCGGGTCCAGGGCAACAACAGGGCCATTCCTCGCCGGTTGACCCGCACCTCCTGGTGTCGCACGCGCTGGCGACCGGTCCTTGTGGGCCAGAACCATTCCACCGTTACGCTTCCCGGTTGGACCACGGGAGTGCGCCCCCACAAGCGATAAACGCCCGGCACGAGGGGTTGCTTCCCCCCCAACCCGCAATAGCTTCGGGGGGCGTCCTGTCGCTGCAGCAGAAATTGCCAGGCCATCAGGTCACCGGCGCCGGTCGGTCAGGATTGATCAACCGCAGGAGCTTTTGCTTGATTTGGGTGTCGTACACTTCCCACTTCAAATTGGCGTAGTTGGGGTTGTCGTTTAGGCCGGCCAGGAACCCCATCGGGATTTCAAACCCGCCCGCTTGGGAACGCCCACCGCCGAAAAAGCGTCCCTGCGGATCATGCCCAAAGGCCTCCTTCAAAAATTCGTCCGGGTCCAGGGTTAATTTGGTCGTGCGCAAAGACCCAATCACCAATTCCCGCTCCCGGTCCTTGTCATAGACAATCCCATAGACCACCGCCGTGTGGACATTGTCTTCGGTCACCAGGAAGTCCGCCGCCTGAGGAATGGCGTCGCGGGCGTCGTAGCGCAGATACCCTACCCCCGCCAGGGAGAAGTTGTTCTGGATAATGCGGTTTTTCAAGGCCCGCTCGATCACATCCATCGCCTGCTTGCTGCGATTGACCTGCAGGATGGAACGCAACAACTGCGGGTCGTGGTAGCGGGTGAGGTAGGCCACCGCCAGCAAGTCCTCCTCCTGGGCCTGGAGTAACGCCTGGGTGTCGGAACGGATGCCGTGGATCAGAGCCGTGGCGCACTTGACGTGGTCACTCACGTTGCGGTCGAGCACTAGCAGCTCTCCCTGCAGGTACTGGGTGAGAATAGTGGCCGTGGCCTTGACGTTGGGCCGGATGTCTACAAATTCCGCTGCTATTTCCCCCTGGGAGTGATGGTCAATCACCGCAATCACCGGCAACTGTATCTGCCGCACCCAGGGCGTCAACTGGCTGGTCGCCCCCTGGTTGTCAATGAACACGCACCCCTGGTAACAACTCCAATCCCGGTCCTTCAGGGTGGTGGGGGACCAATTTTGCACCGGCATCCCCGTTAACTTCACCAGCGCAATGTTTTCTTGATGGCTGATGATCCCCGTATAGACCAGGTCACAGCGGATGTCGTACTGCTGCGCAATCAGCAGGTAGGCCCAGGCCGACGACAGGGCATCGGGGTCTGGAAAATCCTGCAAAATCACCAAGTGCCGCTCCCCACTGTGGCGGGTCAAGACTCGGTGCAATTCCTCCAAACGGTGGTCGTTAAAGTGACGGACACGGGTCGTTAGCGTTGCCCCGTTCAGGTTTGGACCGTTGGTGGGTACAATCAACAAGCTGTTCTCACGGGATTCAGCCATCGGCGTCTCCGTCGGCGCCCCCTCGACCTTTGACTGTGGATTGGGAGATTCAGTCGGTTCGTTGCTCATAGGAATTGACCTAGGACAAACAGATAGGCCCTATCCATTCACTTTGCCCCTTGTCCTTGTCCCTAGGGTACCCTAGCTGTCCTTGGCTAGAGACTCCCACCCTTTATCCTAACCCATCCCCGGCCCTTGACGACAGGGGGGTGAGCTACTCCTGCCGAGCTGAGCGCACCGCCGCCCAGAAACAAGCAACTCCCGTTGGGATACTCAGCACCAAAATCGTCCAGGTCAAGGGCACACCCAACGGCGGCTGGCCGTAACCCAGTTCAAACATGCAACCCACGGCTGCGATGGCTGCAACACAGGATCCCGCCAAAAATAGGCCACTTACCGGCGTCAAGGGACTCATCGCACTCGCCGCACATCCGCTAGGGAGAACCGGTGCTTGCTCAACTCCCGCGCTAGAGCCAGGGGGTTTTCCACCCGGTCCACAAACATCACCCCCTGCAGGTGGTCCATCTCGTGCAACACCACCCGCGCCAGCAAATCCGTAAACTGTCGCCGCTGCCATCGCCCCCACTCGTCCCGGTAACTCACAGTCACCTGGGCGGGTCGTTTCACCGGCAAAAACACCCCCGGAATGCTCAAACAACCCTCTTCGCCTACCACCCATTCCTCACTTTGGGCTTCAATCACTGGATTGACCAGCACCAGCGGGGGGGTAGCTGCATTATCCGGTTCCGTGTCCACCACGATCACCTGCTTCAGAATCCCCACCTGGGGCGCTGCCAGTCCAATTCCCTCCCGGCTATACATCGTCTGCAACATCTGCACCGCCAAGTCTCGCAGCTCTTGGTTCACCTGGGGCACTCGCTTGGCAGTCTGCCGCAAAACCTTACTCCCGAGTACCTCCACCCGTAACGGCGGGGCAGCCAATTTTGTCTTCTCAACCGGCAGGGCCGCTGTCGTCATGCAATATCAACTCACAAATCCTGTTTTTTACTGTAGCATGGGGATAGGCCGACCGGGAGAGATAACAGACGTACTGGTTTCAGCTTCCGGCCAATCCCGAACGGGTTCCCCAGTACGTCAACCTTACCCTGGCCAATCAACTCAACGACGACGGCGTGATTGACGTTGGCTTTCTGGACCCGTTCTGTCTGCCCTCAAGAGTTGAACCCAGCGGCGTGCTGGTGCAACTGGTGGCGCGGGTAGCGATGAACATCCGGGTGGTTGAACAACTATACCAACGGCTGCACCAAACTCTAGTGCAACGCTGTCATCGGTCTCCCTCCCTTAACCCCAACGGAACCGGTAAACCCTAACGTCTATGGCGCTGCTGTTGGTGGAAGATGACCTGGACTTAGCGGAACCCTTGACTGCGCTCCTAGCCCAACAGGGGTACCAGGTGACAGCGGTGCGCGACGGCGAAACGGCCTATGGATTGGTTAAACAACATCACTACGAACTGCTGATTTTGGATTGGCTGTTGCCCCGCCTCGATGGCCTAACGCTCTGTCAACGGCTGCGACGGGAAGGGGTGACCACGCCGGTTTTGTTTCTCACCGCCCGCGATGGGGTGACCGACCGGGTCCAGGGTCTCGATGCCGGTGCTGACGACTATCTGGTTAAACCCTTTGCTTTTGCCGAATTGGCCGCCCGTGTGCGGGCTTTGCTGCGCCGACCGCCGCCGACCTCACCTACCCGGTTGCAGGTGGGGGATTTGGTGTTACTGCCGGAGCAACGCCTGGCCTACCGGGGCGACCGCCCGATTGTACTTTCCGAAAAAGAAACCCAATTGCTAGCGCTGTTGCTGCAACAACCGGGGCAAATTCTTTCCCACACCCAGCTCCTAGCTTGCCTGTGGCCGGGGGAAACGCCTGACCGGAATTTGCTGGCCGCCCACATCCGCCTGTTGCGCCGCAAGCTGGAGGCCCAGGGGGAACCGCCAGTCATCCAGACCGCCTATGGACGGGGCTACGGGCTGCTGGTGCCGGGGGCCGACCGGGCTATGATAAAAGGCGTGGGTCGTGATGGTAAAGCGAGGTGAACAGGATGCGTCTCAAGCACGGGGTGTGGGGAATAGGTGTGGCGTTGGCCTTGGGAATGGTGGCCTTGCCGGCGCAAGCGGCTCGAACCGTGAACTTTTGGTTCAATATTTTTGAGGTGGCCAGCATTTCGGTGCCGGATTTGCGGCGGTTTGTGGATAAGAATGAACTGTCGCCTTCGCTGCGACGGACGCTGCAGCTGTTGCCGGAGCGAGACCGGCAGGGGTTTGAACAGGTGTTGCGGTTCAAGCTGTCCCTAGAGCCACGGCAAGTCATTCGGCTGGTGGACTCGCCGTCGGTGGAGCAGGTCTTGATGCAAATTCCACCCGTGTTTTTGCCTAACCAATCGCCGTCGGTGATGCCAGGTCTCAAGGGAGCGCTCATCCTAGCTTCGATTCCCCGAGAGCGGGGGGGTTTTCGGGACAAGGATGGGTTTGGCCTGGTGAACGTGCTGGAGGCCTACCCGGCGCAGGAAATGAATCTGGATATTCCGGCGTTGTTGCGTTTAGGCCAGCAGGGGTTAGACCTGCAACGGCTGCTCGGGGGCGGTTTACTGTCACGTTAAATGACGGTTCTGGTTACGGGGGCGACGGGGTTTATCGGGTCGCGGTTGGTGCACCGGTTGTTGATCGAAGGGGAGTCGGTGCGCGTGTTAACCCGATCACCGGCGCGGGCACAGGCCTTGTTCCCTCAAGCTCAGGTGTTCCCCTGGACGGCGATTACGGAAGCGGTTGAGGGTTGTACGGCGGTGGTGAATCTGGCCGGCGAACCCATCATCGGGCGGTGGACGCCTGTGCGCAAGCAGGCCATCCTCGACAGCCGCATTAGTGGAACCCGGCAACTGGTGACCGCCATCGGTCAAGCGCAGCAGCGTCCCCAGGTGCTCATCAATGCGTCAGCCATTGGCTACTACGGGGCCAGTGAAACCGCTACCTTCACAGAAGAAAGTCCCCCCGGCAATGACTTTCTGGCGCAGGTGTGTCAGGCCTGGGAGCAGGCGGCGCAGCCCGTGCAGAACCTGGGGGTGCGGTTAGTGATTTTTCGCATCGGCATTGTGCTGGGGTTGGGCGGTGCAATTCGCCGGATTTTACCGCCGTTTCGAGCGTTTTTGGGGGGTCCGATTGGGTCCGGTCGCCAGTGGTTTGCCTGGATTCATCAGGACGACATGGTGAACTTGATTTTAACCGCCCTGTGGGATGAAGGCTGGTCGGGAGTTTACAACGCCACGGCTCCCAATCCGGTACGCATGGCCGAGTTTTGCCAAACCCTAGGGCGAGTTTTGCAGCGCCCTTCCTGGTTGCCGGTGCCGGGCGTCGTGTTAGAACTGTTGCTAGGAGATGCGGCGCAAGTGATTCTCACGGGTCAACGGGTATTGCCAGCGCGGGTTCAGGCCATGGGGTTTACCTACCAGTACCCCACGCTGTTGCCGGCGTTACAGGACATCCTCGGGTCTGAAAAATAACGGGAGATAACAATTCATTACGGTCCTGTTGGCATTGACCACAAAGGGCCATGGGCGTTGCTAGGTTAAAAACGATGCGCAGCAATGGGGATGGGGATGAAACGGTGGGCGGATGCCTGGATTGACCAGTGGTGTCGGGAACAGGGCTGGAGTGAATGGATGGCTGTGGAGGGGACCTACTGGGCGTTTCCTCCCCAAGCAGTGATGCCGGTGCCGATTCCCGAGGAAGCTCTGCGCCAGCTCAAGACGACCCACGGCTTGTCTCCCCAGGAGCGGTGGGTTGTGGGACTGCTGGGGATAAGTGGGCTAGCGGCGGTTCTGGGGACCTGGTATAGCCACTGTCCGCTGCCGCTAGTAGGCGCGTTCATCCTGGGCGCCCTCCTGACCGCCGCCTGGGAAGATTAGAAGATAGCGTTTCCCGTAATTCCGCTCCCAGAGAGTGTAACCAGGGCACCTGCAATTTGGCGAAGGTCAAAAGTCTTCCCGTTGTTGGCTCGCTCTCTAACAAACTTTGGCTACACGTTCCAGGCTAACTTGACGGATTCTCGGCACAGTCGAGCGTGGAGATATCAACTGTCCGTAGCATCGCTGTCCGACTCATCAGTCAGCAGCACGTAAAGATACCGATTCAGAAATAACAGCAGTTCGCGCAACATACCTGCCGCTTGTTCTTCCGATAGCGGCTCTAACGTAAGCAAATCACGGGGATAAAGTTGCAACCATCGTTGGAGTAAATTTTGGAATGGCTGGGGACCTTCAAACAAGGGCCACAAAGCTCCGAGAGCAATTGCGTCAAGCTGCACCTCTTCGATTTGGAAGAGACCTTTTACCGGTACTTTCAGATAGTCCGACAACAGAAGCGGCAGGCCACTTTGTAAACGTGATTTCCAGGCCTGTTGAACCTTTTCATGACAGAGCTGGGGATGGAGAGAAACCAGTGGTTGTTCCGAAGGAGAAACAGGGGACGCCGGCTGTGGATGACCGCACCACAAATCCAGCAGGCGTTCGTTGGGGTGTAGTAAGTTCAGAAGATGCAAAATTTCCGCCGGACTTGCTCCATCAATCGCCAGTGCCAACGCCGCAGGAAGATTTTCCGGGTCTTTGAAAAGCGACGGCAAACGCCAAACCGGCCAATGCACCATTTCAATAAATTCCAATCCCGCCGCTTCCAAACAGGCAAAAAACTCAGGAATGGTAAACCCCTTATCTCCCTGGAGCAGGTGGTTCATCAGGATAAATTCGGAGAGTTTCTCATTGAGTTTATCCCCCAAACTTTTTCGGTCTCGGTTCTCCCAGGTTACCCTCTTAACATAAACTTCATCGGCCAGTTGTTCCATAATTTCATAAACTGTCTGGACTTCAAACTCCTCAGGATTATCCCGCATCAGCCCTAAAAGACTAAAAAACTCCTGAGCTTGGAAAAAGTATTGACGCTGGTAGCGATTGTGAACATTGACCCGCAGAATACCCTGGGCCTTGAGAACCTGTTTTAGAGCTGTTAAAATTTCTACTGGATTGGGAACCAATGTCAGCACTTCATCACAATTGATGTAGTCAAATTTCAGCCCCAATTCGCTAACATTCTCAATCATTAAGACATGAAATTCACAGTTGGAAATTTGGTGAAATTCTAGGCGTTTACGGGCTAATTCAATCGACGCTTCCGATAGGTCAATGCCCACCACCCGCGCGCCTGGATTCGCCAGCGCCAGCGCTAAGGCCTTGTACCCTGAGCCGCAACCCGCATCTAAAATGGTCACCTCCTGGGGAGGTCGCTTCCGATAGCGTAAATAGTAGGGTGTTGTTAGGTTGTGAATAAACAAGGTATCCAAATCGTCTTTGGGCGATGTCTCTAGGGATATGCGCGGGTAGGGCCCGTAATCAAATTGCTGGCGAATTTTTTCTAAAATCTCATCCATATCAACCAGCAAACGGTTAAGTTTTTAAATCAGTATAACCGAAAATGGGAGTATCGCTAGGCATGAACTGGCTTAAAACAATCGGAAATTTGTGGTTCACTGGGCTGTGTTCCTGACGGGTCATCCTGCGTAGGCTATCCGTAGGAGGCGTGTGGCTGGCATTGGGGAGAGTCAGGGGATAGGGCGCTGGAGACGACGGCTTAGGTTTTGGGGAGTGGTTAGATGGGTCGAGTACGATCTTACGGTCTATCCCATCACCGAAGCGATGGCCGCAGCCGCCCTTGCTCCAGGAGTTAACCGTTGAATTTACCAGCACTAGCGGTAGGTTTCGCAAATTCTATGAAGGGTAGGTAGTGCTATGTAAGTAATGATGTATTATAGTGGTGGATGAAGTTGAATATAATGCCGATGTGATTTTCTAGGTTTTTAGAAAAGGACAGAGTTTTCCTCGTCAAGCGACTCACTCGCTGTCGAAGCGTGTTGTTGAAGCGCTCAATCAAGGACGTCTTACCACTCCCTTCGACACCGACTTCGTGTTGGGATTTCGGAATCACCCGCCGATAAACTGGCCAAGAATCAGTATAAAATTTTGCCCGTTTTCGCCAAACAGTTGGCACTCTCTTCCATAATTTTTTTGCTGTCTCTATGCTTCTGTCTCCCACACAGGCGGCTACAATCATACGTGTCTTCCTCTCGGGAACTACCCAGAGCTACTGGAGATGCTTTTTTGAGCCGCAAAACGACCATATCTTGTCGCATTCCAGCTCTATCTCTTCATCGTCACCGAGCTGAATATCCATCATTTCTGACGTATAAATTGCCTTTTGCTTTACATATTTATACAGCCAAGATTGTGAAATGCCAGTCACCCGTGAGATGGCGGCAATTGAAAGTTGCTCTGACAGGTCACCTTTGTGCTCCAGAAATGTTTTTTTTCTGGCTTCAGGCATAAATTGCCGATGGCATTTATAGCAGATATAACGCTGTTTTCCATAGCTAAGCACAGAATGCTTGACATAGGCAGCAACCGGAACCCTACATGTTTCCCTGTTGGTTGTTGGTTGCTTCTCAAGCGCGGCAACCTAAATGTTTCCTGCTATAGCAACACGTTCATTATATGACAACCTTAAAAAGCTTAGCTATAGACCACATAGACCACCTGCTTTGGTGGTATCTGTTTGATTAACTCACCATAAGCCTGTCGCTCTTGCGGGCATAGCCTATCTTTTGCAGGGCTTTAACTCACACCGAAGTGAGCAGCCATCTCCCGTTGATCCACAAACCGCTGCAATGCTTCCAGGTCCTTCAGTTTATGACTATAGCCTTTTTGATAGCCTTCCTTAGGGTGGACATCTCCCGTTTCAGACCATTGGTTGAGCCAACATTGTAACGTGCGATATCTCACTTCAACCAGTGTCGCACCCCCTCCCCCAGCTTTCCGACGTGGCTCCGTGCTGTAAGGCATAGACATCGCTTCGTAACCCATTAGCCTTATTCCACGTCAGACTAAATGTTTTTGGCCATGGATCAACTTTCAGTACTCGCTCAATAACGAGGTTTTTTCATTTGAATTTTAGGAACAGCCATGGTCGCATAACAATCTCTTCCAGTCACCTACTAGTTTCTGCATATCAAAGTTTTTAGCTCTCTCTATTGACCTTTCTGAATAGCTTTTCCTTAGTGCTTCGTTTCTAAGAAGTTCTGCTAAGGTTTTTACCCATGTTTTCTCTTTTTCATCTAACGGTTCATTCATCATAGAGTATCTTGTTCCAAGGACGGGCATAAGGATGCCATATCGCGCAAGTTCAGGCTCTTTCGTCTCATATTCGGGGTCTGTCTCCGGTGCCAAGATTTCTCTAGGACCCGATTTGCAGTCAGCAGAAACGATGGGTAAACCACAAGCCATAGCTTCTAGTATTGCGTTAGGCAAACCCTCCCAGAGGGATGGAAACACAAAAAGAGTCGACCTTGCTATGAACTTGAAGGGGTTCTTCTGAAAACCTACCAGGTAAACGTCGGCATCCTGCTCCAGACCCTCTATGTCCCAAGCACAAGTTCTGAGGCCAAGTGATCTGGAAAAATCCACTAGGGAATCTTTAAGCTCTCCTTCTCCAAGAATTACAAGCTTCAGCTCTGGAAAAGATTTTTTAAGTTCTCTGAGCATTCTCAATAAATGCCATTGACCCTTTTGCTGGGTTAGCCTACCCATGTTTAAAAGGGTGGGAGATGAAAAAATTTTTTGGTATTCTCCTAGGGGTTCTAGCATATTTCTTTGGATTTTTGAAAGGGAAATTGGGTTGTAAATCGTTATCAATTTTCTGTTATCTATGCCAAAGTTTCTAATAAGATCAGTCCTTAAGACTTTTGATACTGCAACCATGAGATCTGCCCTATTGTATACAGACTTCATTACCAACTTATAAAGTAGTAGGGTAACCTTTCTATCAAATTTACTATCTTTTGTATATACATCTTCACAAAGTTCCAATGAATAATAGTTGTGAAAAGACAGGATGACCTTGTCCTTGCCCTTGGTAAGTATATTTAAAAGGTTTGCCGGTTCAAGTAGGCTAACGGATAGACACACATTCATCCTTTTCTTTAGCTCCTTAAGTTTAAAGAACCTAAAAGCTAAGGTCAGAAACTTCTTAATAAAGCCCTTCGAGCTAGGAGAGTTCAAGGATATCACCTTGCTCGCCGGTATATCATATGGAAGTTCCTTACGGTCAAAGACAACTATGTAGTCAAAACCCAACTCCCTGAGTAGATTTACGGCCACTCGTTGAGCACCACCCTTTGATAAGGAATTAATGATGAGAATTTTGTTAGCTTTCATCCCTTACTCCTGCCAGGCGCAGATATATTTAAGCTAAACTCCATCGGCCACCACCCACTCAAAATCCTGGTCCGTCTGGAATGAGCTGCAGCAAATCCCAAGCAGCATTATAGGTGGCGGTGATAATGCTGAGCAGCGGCTTCCCGTTCGTCATTACTCCCCAGCGCCATACCCTGCGAGACCGTCGTTCCCCACCATGACTCCGGTTGCCTTCATTATCGCTTGGCCGATTCCCGATACAACTCCTGCACCTGCCATCCCCGTCGTCGCCAGCGCCATATCAACCGGCCTGCCTCCACAAACTCCCGCCACCGTCGCGCCCAAATCCCCAGGTAACGGGGCTGCAAATGCCGCCAAAGGGGCAAGTAGTCGTTTTCCCAGGCATCCAACAACGACAGGAACAGGCGCACCTCCAGCCAGGAGGCCCCAGCACCCAAGCGAATCCGCAAGCGTTTGGACGGCCCCCAAGTGGAAAACATGCGCTTGTGGCAGCAGTCATTGACCACCAGCGCTGGCACCGTGATGGTGAGCGTGGCCTCTATCGGTGCGGTCAAACAACGCACCTGGCGTCGCCGAAAATCCAGCAACCAGTAGTGGTCTTTCCCCTGCTGGATGTGGAAAAGAACAGTCATGCGAGAAATTTTAGGCAACGCCGGAGGCAAGGCCGCCAAGAGACGGGTGAAATACTGTTCAAATGCCTGGTAATCCGGTTGCACCTGCGCCTCCTGGGCGTACTGTCTTTCCAGGGTGGGCTGGTATTTTTGGGCCAGGGTGTGGATGTATTCTTCCGCCTTTTGGTAATCGAATTCCCGCAGGGTAAATCCCGTTTGCTCCGACCAGGAACTCCCCGGCGGCATCACTACACATTGCGCAGGTAACCCTCGTTCCTGGGCAGTTCGGTTAAAGTATTCGGCAAGGGCCGCTGGGGAAACCGCCGTGCGGTTAAAGTGGCGGGTCTCCCGGTGTAGAAAGCAGCTATTGCTGGCAAAGGGGACCGCATAGCGCGCCCGGACGTTCAAGCAAAATTCTGTGAACTCGGCGATGTAGTGCTGGGGGGAACGAAACGCCCCAAACCGGTCGGGGTAGCCCTCGATGCAATAGGGAATTGCCGACGCGCTGGAAAAACTGCGAAACGCAAAGTCAATCTTGGGAAAGCGCTTTTTGAGCTGCTGCAACGGCAACCCGAAAATTTTACAGTCGTTGGCGTTCAACAGGGTCGTTTGCCCGTTGGTGAGCACCACCGCCGAATCCACCGTAATCCCGAATTGAAACGAAGATAACCACAGGTTGGCTCCCAAGCGCACCGTGGCTCCGTGGGGAATTTCCCGGATGTTTCTAAACCCCAGCGCCCGCAGGTCCTCCACCATGCGACGGGTATGCACCAACGGCACCAGGATGGGGGTATCCCGGTCAAAATAGCGCAGCGACGGCCCGTGAAAGTGGTCCCAGTGCAAATGGGTGATGTAGATGTAATCGGGTCGCAGGTTGTCAATCAACTCGCGCGGAGGTTCGGGGAAAAGCCACCAACTGCGCCAGTAGCAGGACCCGCGCAGCCAGGGGTCTATCACCACCGAGACGTTTCCTTCTTCCACCCACAGTCCCGCGTGACTCAGGATGGTAAAACGCATGGACCGTCAGGACACCCCCGAAGCTGACAGGGCCGCTGCTTGCAACTCCTGACTTAACTCGATGTGTTCCCAAGGCAAATCCAGGTCCAACCGCCCGAAATGCCCGTAGGTGGCCACGTCCTGGTAAAACCGCCCGCCGCGCTCGCGGGGCAAATCCCGCAGGTGGAATTTTTGGATCAGGCCCTCGGGGCGCAGCTCCACATATTTTTGGATCAGGTCCAACAGCACCGACTCGGGGACCCGTCCCGTGCCAAAGGTTTCCACCAGGATACTCACGGGCCGCGCCTTGCCGATGGCGTAACTCACCTGCACTTCACACCGCCGTGCTAGCCCCGCCGCCACGATATTTTTTGCCGCAAACCGGCACCCATAGGCCGCGGAACGGTCCACCTTGGTGGGGTCCTTGCCGGAGAACGCCCCGCCGCCGTGCCGCGCGTAGCCGCCGTAGGTATCCACAATGATCTTGCGCCCAGTTAAGCCCGAATCACCGCAGGGGCCGCCCGTCACAAATTTCCCCGTCGGATTGACCAGGAATTTCGTGCGGGCATCGGGGCGCACCGCCGTATCGCTGAACACCGGCAACACCACCGCCTCCCACAGGTCGCTTTTGATCCGAGCCTGCACCGCATCGTTGCTGGTCAAGTCGCCAATTGTGGGGTCGTGCTGGGTGGAAATCAGGATGGTGTCAATCCCCACCGGCTGGAAGTCTTCGTAGATCACCGTCACCTGGGTCTTGCCGTCGGGCCGCAGATAGGGCAATTCCCCCAGCTTGCGGACCTGGGCCAACCGCCGCGCCAACCGGTGCGCCAAAGCAATCGGCAAGGGCATCAACTCCGGCGTCTCATCGCAGGCAAACCCAAACATCAATCCCTGGTCGCCCGCACCCGTCTGGTCCAAGGGGTCCAAGCTGCCATCCGCCCGTTGCTCCAAGGCCCGGTCCACCCCCTGAGCAATCTCCGGCGACTGCGCATCCATCAACACCTGCACCCGGCACTGGTCGCTGGAAAACCCATACTCGGGGTTGGTGTAGCCAATTTCCGCAATCTTCCGCTTGGCCCACCGCTCGTAATCCGCCGCCGTCACCTGCGCCTGTGTCTGCACTTCTCCTAGGATGATCAGGTCGTTGTTTTTGACCACCACTTCGGCGGCCACCCGGCTGTAGGGGTCGCGGGTGAGCAACTCATCCACAATCGTGTCGGAAATCTGGTCACACAGTTTGTCTGGATGCCCTTCGGTGACTGACTCTGACGTAAACAGGTAACGGCGTGGCAATGGTTGGACCCCCGAAACTCAATTTAGTTTTCTAAGCTACCAGAGAGACGACCTCGGCGACAAGCGCAGGTCAACGGACGTGAAAGCCTGGCGGCACCGGCGCTGCGTAGGGTTCCACCACCACCGAAGTCACGTGCGCCGCCGGCGGCCCGTGGTGGCACCAGGCCAGCATCGTCTCGACCGCCTCTGACGCGCCGGCAAACACCGCCCACACCCGTCCATCAGGCAAGTTCTGCACCCAACCGTCTAGGCCGAGCTGCAGAGCCTGCTGACGAGTCGCCGCGCGAAAACCCACCCCCTGCACCCGTCCGGAAATCCACACCTGTACGGCTTGCATGGACCTGCCTAGAATGAATATGCCCATTCGTTACCCTAGCAGGTGGGGGTCATGTTCGAGCAAGGCACCATTACGATTCACACACAAAATATTTTTCCCATCATCAAAAAGTCCTTGTATTCGGACCACGAAGTCTTTTTGCGGGAACTGGTCTCCAACGGGGTGGACGCCATCGAAAAATTGAAAATGGTGGCCTATGCGGGTGAAACGGAACTGGGGGATTTTCAACCGGAAATTGTAATTGCGATTGATAAGGACAAGCGCCAGCTCAGTATCAGCGATAACGGCATCGGGATGACCGCCGACGAGGTGAAGAAATATATCAACCAGGTGGCTTTTTCCAGCGCTGAGGAATTTATTCAGAAATACCAGGCGGGCGACCGACCCCTGATTGGGCACTTTGGGCTGGGGTTTTACTCGGCGTTCATGGTGGCGCAACAGGTGGAGATTGACACGCTGTCCTACAGAAAAGATGCGGAAGCGGTCCATTGGACCTGCAGCGGCTCGCCGGAATTTACCCTGCGTTCTTCAGAGCGCCAGCAGCGAGGGACTACGGTGACCCTGACGCTGATGGAGGGGGAGGAGGAATACCTAGAACCGTCGCGGATCCGGGAACTGGTGAAAAAATACTGCGATTTTCTGCCGGTGCCCATCAAGTTAAACGGGGAAGTCCTGAACCGGCAACGGGCGATCTGGCGCGAGTCCCCTAGCAGTCTCAGCGAACAGGATTACTTGGAGTTTTATCGCTACCTCTATCCCCTGCAGGAGGAGCCGCTGCTTTGGGTGCATTTGCAGACCGATTACCCCTTTTTGCTCAACGGCATTCTCTATTTCCCTAAACTGCAACCGGACATTGACGTCACCCGCAGCCAGCTCAAGCTCTTTTGCAACCAGGTCTTTGTCAGCGACCACTGTGAAGAAATCCTGCCTCGGTTTCTGCTGCCGATGCGGGGCGTCATTGACAGCCCCGACATTCCCTTGAACGTTTCCCGCAGCGCCCTGCAAATGGACCGGACGGTGCGCCGCATTGGGGATTTCATTGCCAAGAAAGTGGCAGACCGCCTACGGGAATTGTTTGAGGGGGATTTTGACCGCTACACCCGCATCTGGCCCGACCTGGGACTGTTTGTGAAATACGGTTGCATCAATGACGAAAAGTTCAAAAAACAGGTGCAGGAGATTCTCATCTATCGCACGACGGCGGCGTTGCCTGCACCCAACGGCCAGGGCGATGCCACGTTCCATTACACCACGCTGCAGGGCTATCTAGACCGAGCTAAGGGACGGCACGACAACCGCGTGTTTTACGCCACCGACGAAGCGGCGCAGGCGACCTATATTGCCCTGCACCAGAGCCAGGGGCTCGAGGTGCTGTTTATGGATAGCTTCATCGACCCCCACTTTATCCACTTCCTAGAGCGGGAGTACCCCAACGTCAAATTCAGCCGGGTGGATGCGGACCTGGACGCTCGCTTGCTCGATACCAACAAGGCGGCGGAAATCATTGACCCCCGAACCAACAAAACCCGCGCGCAACTGGTGCAGGAACTTTTCCAGACCTATCTCGAAAAACCGAAGGTCACGATTCGCAC
Organism: Gloeomargarita sp. SKYB120; assembly: GCA_025062155.1. Lineage (NCBI taxonomy): Bacteria > Bacillati > Cyanobacteriota > Cyanophyceae > Gloeomargaritales > Gloeomargaritaceae > Gloeomargarita > Gloeomargarita sp. SKYB120. Next base: position 125,869 of record JANXAM010000004.1, read on the forward strand.
CGAATCCCTGACGGGTGCCGCGCCGCCGGCGATGATCTTGCTGCCGGAAGCCCTGCGACGCCTGCGGGATATGACGGCTCTGTTCCAGCAACAAAAACCGGACTTTCCGGAAGAGCACACGCTGGTGGTGAACCTGGCCCATCCGTTAGTGGACAACCTGGTGCGACTGGCGCAGGAGACGGTGGTGGCTGGGTCGCGGGAGACGCTGCTGCGGAATCTGTGCCGGCACATCTATGACCTGGCCATGCTGGCCCAAAAGCCTCTGGACCCAGAAGGCATGAAGGCGTTTGTGGAGCGGGCCAGTGACGTGTTGACGCAACTGACCACGCCGGGAGCGGTTTGATGGCCCAGGCGGCCTACGTTCATATCCCCTTTTGCCGCCAGCGCTGCCATTACTGCGACTTTCCAGTGGTAGTGGATGCGCGGGTGGATTCCCCCTGGCGCGCGGCCTACCTGGCGGCTCTGGTGCGGGAGATCCAGCTAACGCCGGCGGTGGGGGGGCCGCTCACGTCAGTCTTTTTTGGCGGTGGGACGCCCTCGTTGCTCACGCCTGCCGAACTTGCCTCTGTCTTGCAAGCGCTAGAGCGTCAGTTTGGGTTTGCCGAGGGCATCGAAATCTCCCTGGAAGCCGACCCTGGCACGCCGGGAATTGCCTACCTACGGGATTACCAGCGACTGGGGGTCAATCGCTTGAGCGTGGGGGTGCAGAGTTTTACGCCCCAGCTCTTGCGCGCGAGTGGCCGAACCCACACAGTGGAAGACATCGCCGAGGCCGTGGCGCAAATTCATCGATGCGGCTGGGAAAACTGGAATTTGGATTTGCTGCAGGGCCTGCCCGGGCAGACACTCGCCGATTGGCAAGCCGATTTGACCCAAGCCGTGCGGGCCCAACCGACTCATCTTTCCACGTACGACTTGACGCTGGAACCCAAGACCCGTTTTTACCGAGCGGTGCAGCGGGGGCAACTGGCCCTGCCGGATGAGGCACTCACGGCGCAGATGTACGAAATGGCCCATGCCTTCTTGGAAAGCCACGGCTACGAGCACTACGAGATTTCCAACTATGCGCGACCGGGGTACCAGTGCCGGCACAACTTGACCTACTGGCGCAACCAACCCTACTACGGGTTTGGCCTGGGAGCGACGAGCTATGTCAATCAAGTGCGTTTTCAGCGGCCCACCACCCTGCGTGGGTATTTCCAGTGGGTGGAGCAGCAGGCACAGCGGGGTGTGGTGCAGTACCCAGACCCCCCCCTGACGCCTGAAGAGACGCTTATCGAGGGGCTGTTGCTAGGACTGCGGCTGAAGGAGGGAGTGTCTCTGGCAGACCTGCTCCAAAACGTTCCCGAGCCAGCCCGTTCCCTCTACCACACCCGCATCCAACAAACCCTGCAGGCGTACGCCGACGTCAAATGGGTGGGCCATGCCGGAGCGCGCTGGTTTCTCCTGGCACCCCAGGGGTTTCTCATGGCGAACACGGTTTTGGTCCAGGTGTGGCAAGCGATGGAGACAGGGGCACCACCACCGGCGCTGACGTTGTCCAGCGCTTGAGCACGTAGTCCCGCGCCCAGGCATCCGCCGCCAGCAGCTCCTCCAGGGTGGGGTTGGACCGATTCGACGGCGCGTAAGCAGCGCAGGCCTGCTCAATCAACCGGGGAATGTCGTTAAACCCAATCTTTTCGGCGAGAAACAGGTTCACCGCCTGTTCGTTGGCCGCATTCAACACCGCCGGCATGGCACCCCCTGCCCGACCCGCCGCGTATGCCAACTGCATACAGGGATACTTCTGGTGGTCCGGCGCCCGAAACGTCAGACTGCCGATGCTGACCAAATCCAGGGGCCTCCAGGGGGTGGGCAACCGCTCCGGCCAGGACAAGCTATACAGCAAGGGCAAGCGCATATCCGGCCAGCCCAACTGCGCCAGGACTGACGTATCCTGCAACTCGACCAGCGAATGCACAATGCTCTGGGGATGGATCACGATGTCGATGTGGTCGTAGTCCAGGCCGAACAGGAAATGGGCCTCGATGACCTCCAACCCCTTGTTCATCAACGTGGCCGAATCAATCGTGATTTTTTGGCCCATGTTCCAGTTGGGGTGTCTCAGGGCATCGGCAACCGTGACCTGGGCCAGTTTCTCCAGCGGCCAGTCTCGAAACGCACCCCCCGACGCCGTCAAGATAATGCGCCGTAATCCCCCTGGCGGCACGCCCTGCAAACACTGGAAAATCGCCGAATGTTCCGAATCCGCCGGCAATAATTTCACGCCGTATTCTGCTAGCAGGGGTAAGATCACTGGGCCACCGGCAATCAGGGTTTCCTTGTTAGCCAAGGCGATGTGTTTTCCCGCGCGAATCGCGGCAATCGTAGGCAAGAGACCAGCGCACCCCACGATCCCTGTGACCACCATCTCTGCATCCCCGTAGGCGGCCACTTCCGCAATTCCTTCTGCACCCGCCAGCAAGCGGGGTTGGGGGTCCACTGTCGCAATCGCCGCCTGCAATTCCGGGAGCAACTCAGCGTCTTGAATCGCCACCACTTCTGGGCGAAACTGCTGAACCTGCCGGGCCAACCGACCAATGTTGCGTCCCGCCGTTAGCCCCACCACCTGAAACCGCTCGGGGTACTGGGCCACGATGTCCAGCGTCTGCGTCCCAATCGAACCCGTTGACCCCAAAACGGTAATCCGCTTCACACGCGCTCCCAATCGCTACAGCACTCCCCTTTCACCCTATCACCCACGTTCCCTATCGGCAAGAGACTATAAAAAAATTCGGAAGGTTGTTCTATAGTGAACAAGAAGGCTGTGAGGCGGTCTACCGATGGGGCGCACGGCGATAGGGACATTTTTGCTGGTGGCTGGAGTTGGCTCTGTGGTTCTTGCCCAGAGCCATGTCCATACGGAATCGCTACTGAAAAACTTGCCCCGCCCGCGGGGGAGTACGGCTGTGAGTATCACTTTGGCCCCAAACGCCGTTGGTCAAAAGGCGTTGCAATACCAGGTCCAGATGGCGCCCGAGCCGGCGTTGCAATTTTTCCGGCAGGTTTTGACCCAGCAGGGATATGTGGAACGACCAGCAAATACCATCAGTGGCGTGTGGGGATTTAGCCTGGTGTTTGACCCACCAGCGACGGTGAACCTGAAGCCCAGGGTTCCTGGCAAAACGGTGGTGCTGGTCTGTCAAGGAACCGTGACGGCACCTCAGACGTTGACTATCAGCGCGCGATTTGAGGAAATCTGACGGCTACCAGCTCACCACCAGGAACATGACACCCGCCAGGCCGAGAAAGACGGTCGGCAACCCCACGGAGGTTGCCAGCACGCCCGTGACCGCTAGGGGCAGGCTCAGGGCAATGTTGACAGCATTGTTTTGGAGACCAAACACTTTGCCCCGCATCGCCTCCGGCGTCTCCGTTTGCAGGAGCGTCTGCAGGGGAATGGTCGCAAGGGCTGCTCCGAACCCTAGCAGTCCATGCCAGAGAAAGGCGCCCACCAAGCTATGGGTAGTCAACGCCAGCCCTATAAAAGCGCCGCCCATGACCAGGCTGCCTCCGCCAGGCCACTGTCCCAGCCCAGGCCAGAGATGCAGCATTAGCGCCCCTAAAGCGACCCCCACCCCCGCCGCCGCCAACAAAAACCCGAACTGGGAAGGCCGCAGGAGCTGTTCCGCCAGTTGAATGGTCAAAACCGCCAGCGCCGCAAACACGCTATACAGCACCACCAACCGGGCTACCGCTTTGCCCAGCAGCGGTCTGGCCTGCAACATTGCCCAGCCCTCCCGCAAATCCTGCCAGACCTGCGCGAAGGTGTGGGTGACGGTCAGGACGCGCTCCGGCGCCCGCAGTCCTACCAACAACAGCGCGGCGCTCCAGTAGGCCCCCGCCACCAGCAACTCTGGCCCCTGGGGCAACCAGTGGGAAGCCCAGCGTAACAACGGGTCACCCAGGGCAAAGCCGACGACTAACGACCCCATCATCGTGGTGGTGTAGAGAGAATTGGCCGACAGCAGCTGCTCCTTGGGCACCAGCAGGGGGATGGCCGCCTGCTCCGCCGGGGCGAAAAACTGGGTAAGCGTGGATACGGCAAACGTCACCGCCAGCAAAAACAACCAGGTACGCCAGGGCGACCAGCCCAATCCCAGCACCGGCACCAGCAGCAATACCAACGCCCCCCGCAGCCCATTCGTCCACAGCAGCACCTGTTGCTTGCGCCAGCGGTCCACCAACACGCCCGCCACCGAGCCGAAGAGCACTGCCGGAATTGTGAAAGCCACCATAATGCCGCTCACCCAGGGCGTGATCTGGGCCTGGTCGCCCAACTGCTGATCCAGCAGCGTCGTCATTAGCACTAGGTACACCTTGTCCCCGACCTGGGAAAAGACCTGGGCCAGCCACAGGAGCAGAAAATTCCCACTGCGCCACAAACTCGACCCCGCAGGACCAGGTTGGGAGGGGAGCGCGTTCATGAACCAGTCGCAGAGACGAGCGTAATCGTACTATACAGCAGGGAAGCCGACCGGATGGGCCGCTCCAGATGGTATTCCGCGTAGGGACGCAACAGGGCTTCCAAGCTCCGCCAAGGCGCAGGAGTCGGCAGGGGTGCGTCTGGAGCATCAGCCAACGCCTGCAGCGCCTCGACCTGCGCCGGCGATAGGATACGACAGGGAGGCACGTCTGGCGGCAAGGGCAACCGTACCAGGCCCCCCAACGGAATACTAAAGCCCACCCGTTGACCTGGCTCCACCGGACGTCCCGTCAGGCAACACAAGCGCACCTGGGGTTGCCAACCCGCGATGGTCAACAACCGCCACAGGCCGCGCACTAGCATTTCCCAGGGATGCTCCGGCGGCACGTGAGCGACCTCCGCTAGCAGGGCGCTAAACGTCTGGTATAGGTCCCCTTGCGCCGCATTCGCCAGCGCTTGCCCCAGCACCAGTTCCGTCAAATACTGGGCCACCACCCAACGGGTGTAGTCCTGGGCCAGGTGCTGATGGGTTTGTACCAGGGTCGCCTGGGTAATCCGGTCCAGGGAACGCCCCACGCGCAACTCCAACCGATTCACCGTCAACAGGCCGGTCAACCCCGCCAGGGGCGACGAGAGTTTGCGGGCGCCTGGGGCGACCACCCGTTGCAAGCCGCGCTCAGGACTCAGGATGGTCAACAGCCGGTCCGCTTCCCCAAGGCTCTGGCACTGCAGGTTGATCGCTGTGACCTGGTAGGTGCGCCCCATGTTACTCGCTAGCCGTCGGGCTTTCCGCCAGCGTCAGGGTCGTTGAACGCCGCCGCCGCCGCCGCGTATCCGTGACTGGAGGTGTTTCCGGCGTTGCCGTTTCGGTAGCGACAGCCGATGTCGCAGGCGCGGGAGTAGGTTCAGGCGGCGGTGTTTCCGTTTCGCTAACCGCCGGTTCCGAGGGCGCTTCCGCCTTCATAGCCGCCACCTCCTCGGGCAATCGCACTTCCACCACCACGTCCTGGAGATGGGTCTGGCCGGTCAGCACCAACGGCGACACCCCCATTTCGGCATAAACCGTCTGTTCCTCCGGCGTCATTCCCACCGTCACCACCTGGGTCGCCGGAGGCGTTGGTTTCGGAGGTCGCCGGCGCAGGTGCTGCTCCCGCGTGCCATTGCTGGTAGTGGTTGGAGGCGTCGGGTTAGGTGTGGCAAACGGCGGGGGTTCCGGCTCCGTCACCCGAGGAGCAGGTTTTTCATAGCGGCGATGGCGACGCCGGTTGTTGCTACTGCTGGGGCGCTCGCTGCTCCCTAGGGGTACGACGGGATAAAGCGGCGTGGTATAGCCCAGCTCGGGATTGGGACTCGGAGCAAACCCCAGCTCCTCCACGCTCTCGGGTCGCTCGCTGGTAACCGCCGGGCGGGGAATGCTGGGCGTGATTGTCTCTGCCGTCGTTTGACCTGGTAGCCGCACTAGGTGCCCCAACCCGTTGCAGTGGGGACAGGGTTGCCCAAACAACTCGTAGATACTTTGTCCCTGGCGCTTGCGAGTTAATTCCACCAGTCCCAAATCGGACAGGTGAACAATCTGGGGCCGCGCCTTATCGTTCTTCAGGACCTTGCTGAAGTGCTCCAGCAGTTGCAGTTGGTCGCGCCGGTCCTCCATGTCAATAAAGTCCACGATGATGACGCCGCCGATGTTGCGCAACCGGAGCTGTCGGGCAATTTCCGTCGCCGCCTCGTAGTTTGTCCACAACACCGTCTCCCGCGACGTGGCTGAACGGGTAAACGACCCCGAGTTCACGTCAATCACCGTCAGGGCTTCGGTTGGTTCAATGACGATATAGCCGCCCTTGGGCAAGTCCACGCGGGGTTTGAGGGCTTCCCGGATCGCCGCATTCACCCGGAAATACTCCAGGATAGGGATGGGTTCGCGGTGGTGGTCCACTAGCAGGCCCGGTGGCAGTTTTCCCCCACACCAAGCACTCAACTGCTGCTTGACCCGCTTGACCCCCTCAGCGGTATCCGTGACGATGCGGTTAACCTGGGCGCTGTAGAAATCCCGCAACACCCGCTGGATAAAGTCGTCATCCCGGCTGAGCAGGCCCGGTCCCCGCGCGTTTGCGGCGTCCCGCTGGATTTTTTCCCACTGGCGCTTGAGGCTTTCTAGGTCCTCCATGATGGCCTCTTCGTTGACCCCTTCCGCCTCCGTGCGCACTAGCAGGCCCATCTGCGGCGGTTTAATCAACACCGCCAAGGCCCGCAGCCGGTGACGTTCGTTTTCGTTTTGGATGCGTTGGGACAGAAACACGCCCCGGCCATAGGGCATCAGCACCAGGTAGCGGCCCGGCAGCGTGATATTTCCCGTCAGGCGTGGCCCTTTGTTGCCGGTGGGTTCCTTCATCACCTGCACCAGCACCTTCTGTTGAGGCATCAACAGCTCGGTGATGGCGCCTGCCGTCTTTTTCAAGCGCAAGGGACCCAAGTCCGACACGTGGATAAACCCGTTGCGTTCCGGGTCGCCGATATTGACAAACGCGGCATCAATCCCCGGCAACACATTTTCCACCACGCCCAAAAAGATGTCCCCCACTTGCAAATGGCCGGTTGCCACCACCAACTCTTGAATTTGGTCATCGGCAAATACGGCAGCAATCCGATGTTGTTCGGCCAGAATAATCTGTTTAGACATCCATACTCCTTACATGAAAACCATCTCCCGGCATCCCCTGGTACGCCCCGGTTCAACCTCTGTCCTCAAGCTGCCCACCTGTGCTGGTGAGCCTTGAATGATGATTGAAACCGTCAAAACCTCGATACCCTGAAAACGGTCTGTCACCGACCCATCCGCACCAGGGATGCTTCCAGGATTACGAGTTATTATAGCGCCTGTTGTTACGTATCGTTACGCGGGCTACCAATTCTCAGTGCCAGGTTCTCCCTTGAATGGCCCCACCAGATTGCTGGTGATCCATCCCCCGTAAAACCCACCCGGTTGCGGTTGGACCACCTCCCCATTCATCACACAGCGGTCCAGCTTCTGGGCATAAAACGCGAGATAGTTACGAATCACCCGGTAACCTGGCGTCGGTTCGGGGTAGGTCCAGGCCACGTCAGGCACCAGTTGTTTTCCTAGGTGCAGGTCGTAGTAATGCGCCCAGCCCTTCCACTCACAGAACGTCCGGCGGCGGTTCGGACGGAGATATTGCATTTGAATATCGTCGGGCGGCAGGTAGTAAACGGGGGGATGGCTAGTTTCCAGCACCCGGTAAGCCCGGTTGGTTGCCGCCAAGCAAATCCCCTGGGTGTAAATTTCAATCCGGTAGGGCACCGGTTCCACGCGTGGCGGGCGGGGATAATCCCACACGGATTCCCGGGGCAGCGGGGCGTTCATCGGCGCACTCGCAACTGGCCGCAGGCGGCTTGGGCGTCCAACCCCCGCGTCTGTCGCACCGTCACCGCAATCCCTTGGGCCGCCAGCACTGCCTGGAAGGCTTTGACACGCTCGGCATCCGGCCGCTGGTAAGGGGCATCGGCAATGGGATTGTAGGGGATCAGGTTCACGTGGGTTTGCCAGCCGCGCAACAATTTCGCCAGGGCTTTCGCTAGTTCCGGCGTATCATTGACCCCCGCCAGCAAGGTGTACTCGAAACTAACCCGGCGTTTGGTGCGTTCCACGTAGCGGCGGCAGTCCTGCAACAGTTGTTCTAGGGGGTAATGACGGGCGCTGGGGATAAGTCGCTGGCGTAAATCCTGGGTGGGCGCGTGCAAACTCACCGCCAAGGTCACTTGCAGTTGCGCTTGCGCCAGCCGGAGAATCTGCTGAGGCACCCCCACCGTCGAAATCGTCATCGCCCGTTGGGAAATCCCGCAGTCCTCATTCAGCCGTCGCACCGCCTGCACCACCGCTTCCACATTCAGCAACGGTTCACCCATGCCCATAAACACCACATGGGAGACGCGCCGCCCCATTTCTGTCTGGACAGTCAACACCTGGTCCAGGATTTCGTGAACCGCCAGGTTGCGGGTGAATCCCTGCTTGCCGGTAGCGCAGAAATCGCAAGCCATGGGGCAGCCCACCTGAGTCGAAACGCACACTGTCAAACGGTCCTCGCTGGGGATCCCCACCGTTTCAATCAGCGCTCCATCCGGCAATCGCAACAGATATTTCACCGTCCCGTCCTGGGCGACCACCCGCCGGTCGATCACCGAACGACCAATTGCCACTCGGACCTGCTCCCGCCAGGACTTGGGAAACACCGTGATGTCCCGAAAATCCCGAACCCCTTGCCGGTAGAGCCACTGGTGCAACTGTCGAGCGCGATAAGCCGGTTGTCCCTGCGCCGTGACCCAGGCAGTGAGTTCCGGTAGCGTTTGCCCCAGCAGTGGTCGGGTTGTCATCATCCCATCATTCTATTCCTAACTTGATTCTAGCCAACATTTTATCGTCTGCAATTTTTGCCCAATTTTGCCTTCTGGTAATACAAAAGAAGTAATTCTTGGCACCAAGTATCAGTTGGTTGTAAAGCTCGCAAATTTAAATTGGCAAAAACCTGCGCGTATAGCTTGTATGTCTTGATTTGGCGCAGAAGTAATATGAATCAATAGACGTGCCCTTGAGATGTTAGATGATCCTATCCGCTGACCGATTTGTCACTTTAGATTCTGGTCTATCCCGTCCCTGTCCTCAGCCTATGCTTGTGATTCACACTTGATAACCATCGCATCAGGCCACCAAACATGCTATAACGGACAACAGCCGGTTGGTTGGGGGGCCAGCCCAGCCAGGTAACGGGGAAAGTGTGGTGCAAATCCACCGCTGTCCCGCAACTGTGATGCCAACCTTAAAGGGTTGCTCAGTCAGGATGCCCGCCGGTGTTGTCCAAGTCTCTGCGAGGTACAGAGCCTATGCGTAAGTATTCTGCCCTGCCGCCGCCATTGCCCTGAATTCCCAGCAATTGGGGAAGCAGAATTACTTGGGTCCCTTACTGAATTGTTCTTTCGAGGTAAGGACAGTCTTTTTTGTTGAATCCGTGGAAAGGCAATGGACGAGGAGCAAATCAATGACGATGCACTCTACTTTGTTTGTCTGCACGACCTGTGGTAGCACTTGGCAAGACGGCAAACGCATTGGCACTAGCGCCGGTGAGTTTTTGCTGCAAGACTTACAAACAGCTTTGGCCGATTCCGGTGTGCAACTCGAAGCAGTCAAATGCCTGAGTGCTTGTCTCAATCCCTGTGCGGTGGCGATTACAGCGCCGGGAAAATTTTCCTATATCCTGGGGCAATTACCGGCCAAAGACCAGCGCCCGGAAACCGTTCAAGCTCTGGTGGAATTTGTGCAACTACACCAGCAGAAAGAAGATGGCTTTATCCCCTACGCCGAACGGCCAGAGCTA